>JBEKLF010000004.1:0-115228 GCA_050010335.1 Terriglobia bacterium | reverse complement strand
AGCAAAGTCCCCGTCCACTCCGCAACCGGCAAGACCGCCACCACCACGGGCTGACATCCAACCCCACCCCGGAAAACCGGCCTCTGTTCAAATTTCTACGTTTTTAAATGCGCGCCGACACAGGCCCAAAGCGTTCGAAGCGCTGGCCATCGTAGCGGAACAAGCCGTTTTCCGTTCCTGCCCACAAAAACCCCGTCCGATCCTGAAAAACGGCCTTCACCGCCAGGTTGGTGAGACCTTCTTCGGTTCCGTAGTAGCGAAAACTATATTGCTGAGCTTCGACCGGAGATGCCACGTCGAGGCAGACCAAGGTTGCTGCGAGGGACAATCTCGCCTTGGAAATGCATGTTGACACATCTCGTATGTCGGCCAGCTCTTACGCGACCTTTAAGACACGAGTGACAATACTGCCTGCTTAATCTGACCGGGCCACACCCTCGCCAGTTCGCCTTCCTCAATTGCATACCGCAGCAGTACTATCGGCAGATTCGATCTCGCTCGCGAGCCGGAGTTTATGGAGCCAGGAGTTCTATCTCGCGCGCTCCATCGACTTCGGTAGTTTCACCCTCCTCACGGCGCCGGAGGCGAAACCTCCGTTCGAAGCGGTCCCAGCTCCCAAGCGGTACCTGCCGAACGCAGCCGGCGTTCCGAAGTGGGACGACGTCCACCATGGCGCCCAACGGAGGGGCAGGGGGTGGAGTAAAGCGGGCAAGAAGTCCATCATCCCACTCCTTCATCGACTGGCCTTCGGAGCTCGGCAGCCCGGGAGCGGTGAATGCGTCCCCCGTCAGGTCGGTAGAGTCCCTGGAGCTTTGCCGCACCTTGTGCCCATCTACATGCCACGCATTTGATAGGGCTGGGTATCCCTGACTTTCTTACGGCGGCCGAGGAGACTTCGGCGCAACGTCGAAGCTCGATCCGGCGATGCGCGATTTGCAACGTATCCGCTACGGCGATATTCAGGGTCTATATTGGCGGTGAGGCCATTCTCCCGGAAGGGGACTTTCCCAGGGACAAACTCATCCTCACGCGGTAGACTGCCATACATGTCTGGCAAGCGCCGCTTTGAAGAGCAACTCGCTGCTTTGGAGCAACTCCGTCTCGATCCACCGCAAGCATCGATCGAACCGCTGCGCCGGGCACTCACCCATCGCAGCAATTACATTGTCGCCAAGGCGGCTGATTTGGTCCGCGAATTCCGCCTGCCCGAATAGATCCCCGAGTTGCTCGTCGCCTTCGACCGGTGCTTTACCAACCTTGTCTGGACGGAATCTCCCCATGCGGAGGCTGCTGTCGAGGCCATTCTCCGGTCAATGCCCTCCCCGGAAATCACCAGCCAACTTGAATCGATGGTCTCCGGCAACTCCCGCCTCGCTCGCCGCCACGGTGTGGCGCGAAGACCGTTCCATACGCGATTTGCCTGAGTCCAAGAAACTCTGGTCCTCCTTAGATTTCGCCCTCGCAGACCGGGTCTCGATTGGCTGCCCTGATCGCTCGTAAAGCTAGAGCGCATCCATTGTACGGCATCTGGCCGCCAGCACGCCCAGGTTGCCCTTCTTGCTGGACCTTTCCCATTACGCGCCGCACTCGGTGATAGGACTCGGACGACGAACGACACCTCGGACCTATATCACGTTCAAACTCGCCAAGTTACCATGGCTGCGGAGAGAAGCAGCAGGCTATATGGAGCATGACAAAACGTCAATAATCCCCACTGACTACTCGACTTACATGAAACTGCTAGAAACCAGGAAAAGTTCTAGCTTACCCCCTGGCACTCGGTCGCCACTGCACGACCGCGCGAAGCGGGCGTAGCGCGCCTGTTCTCTAGCCCGCCGCTATTAATTTGGAATTCTCTCATTTCCATATGGCGGGCTGCCGCAGACGGTCGGTCTTTGGCGTCGGCACCCAGAGGGCTTTGCCTGTTCCTTGTCACTGGTCACTCGTCACTGCCTTTCCCCGTTCCACCAAGTCGCTTCGAGAATCTAAGACCCCCAAGTCCCGGATCGGCGCCGGCCCCAGGGAGGTCCTGAAACTGGCGATGCTGTCGCCGACTTGATCGCTGCGGCATCAGCTTGAGGCCATACTATCAAGTAAGCACCTTTATTTTCATAGATATTAGGGGAAACAGGCTAACTATATCTTTTTTCAATGGGATATCAGGTTTTGGACGGCGAAATGCTCAAATTCAGTAGGCATGGCCGGGGCCAAGATTTCTCGTAGGAAAGACCACAACGAAAGGCCGAGAAGCTTGCCCCCAAGCCCTGCCGCATGCATCTGCTTTTCACGCCATTAACGTGAGACAATCAACCTCGCATGAACGAAGAGGTCGCAATCGGTTTGATTGATGCGGAGCCGCGGGGACTCCGTCAATTGCCATACTCAGAACTCATCAAGCTGATTGGAAAACCTCAGAGAAAGCAGGTCGTAGGCGAGGACGAAATTCCGTACCAGCTAGAGATTGAGGCAATATGGGACATCAACAGGGCCGAGGACGTCAGGGTCATTGTCTCCGCCGATGACGGTGGTTGGAGAGCGTTAAAGCCACGAACCGACGACTTCATCATGCGTCCTGATGGGTCGTTCGTGGGCGAGTTCCCAGGCGACTACTGATTGTTACGATTCCGACAAATGCCCGGAAGCTTGACGCTCAGCCCCCAGCCTGCCATCGCCGACACAGCCTCCCCCTCAGAATCGGGCAAGAACATCGGGCAAGGACATGCTTGACGGCTCCCTGAATCTCAAAGTAAAATTCCTTATCCGTAGGGCCAAAATATAATTCATACGGCATATTCTGTATCTCCCGTTTGGAGGGCACAGATGCCACACGAGCATGAGTTCGGGCTATTTCAAGATGATGAGGACAGGTCTATTTGGAGAGGGTCCTTCGCTAACCTCGACGGAGCCAAGCGCAAGGCTCAGCAATTTGCCGACGAAGAGGGCCACGAGTTTTTCGTGCGCAGATTCGAGGACTACTCTGAAGTGGCGAGATTGTTCCCGTCCCGAGTGAAGCCCCAGGCCAGTCCAGGATAACTTCCCCGCGCCCTCCAAATCCCATCACCAAACCTTTTGGGACACTGCCCTTTGCGGGCGATTGTTGTCAACAGGACAAGGGTGTGCTGCTTTGCCCGGCATGAGTCTGCAAACCGAACCCGTCACAGCCAAGCCTGGACCGGCAGCCTCCGCCGCACGCACCACATGGGCTTCTTAAAACTGCAACCGCAATGTGGGAGCAGGTCGCCACCTTCAGTGCAGTCCTGGCCATGGGGTTTTCTCATGCCCTATGCACCGGCGGCAGCCGCGCTACGCTCGCGTTGGGCGAAAAGGGAAGACTGAATCGGGAGTTCCGATTGACAGATAAAATCGGCCTTGCCTCGAATAGCCCCAGGGCTTATATCCAACAATTGAATCTTAGTCGAGAAGCGCGCACTATGGGCGGATTCGACGCGCGGAAGACGGTCGGTCTTCCTAGCGAGGATTCTTTCACCGTATCATCGCCCGGGGCTAGATTTGGTCCCCCCATGGGGCTTAAGCGGACCGCGGGGATGTCGCGGTGGCGGCGCGGGTAATCCGCTTTTGCCGGACGAATTGTGCGAGCAAGATATGTCTTGACACATCTTCCAGAGCCCGCTAGGCTTCGGCGCATGGCCAAGGAAATGACAGTACGCGAGATGGCAAGCAAGGGAGGGCACGCGCGGTCGAAGAAGTACAGCAAGCGCCAGCGGAGAGCGTGGGGAAAACTCGGTGGACGCCCGCCAAAACTGAGCGAAATGGATTGGGCACGGATATTTTATATGCTCAGGGATGGCAAGTCGCAATCGGAATGCGCCCGCGCATTCAACATCTGCACGCGCACGGTGGGCCGCGCTTTAGTGAAGGCAAGGAAAGCCGCACGTAAGCGCGGGAAGTGACGCCACAGCGTGAGCCGGGCAGTTTGCGAAGCTTTAGAGTGCGGCAGCAAGCTGCCGCACTCCAGAGCGCCGCAAAGTATGCCAGCAGAGATGCGTATTCCCTCAGCCCGTTCAACCTCGCATTTCCCGCCGCTGAATTAGGAGGCTCGGCCCGGTAAGAAAGCCGGGCTATTGGCCGCACGGGGCGGGATTCTTCTCGATTACATCCTTTGACCCTGCGCGCACTTGCTCCACGGTGCGGCGCAGGTCGTCGTAGAAGGCCTGGCGCGCTTTTGGATTCGTGCTAAGACAATTCATCTCATCCCTGGCGCGCTTCTCCGGGTCAACGTAACTCGAATCGGGTTTGTCATTCTTCGCGGGCACGGGCTTGATGGGGGCGGGAGACGTGCGCTTGGTGGCAAGAGTCGAACCGGCGGAGGGCCTCACTCCCGGTGCTTCTCCGCTTTTCTGTTCTCCCTCCACGCTAAGGGTCAGACCTCTTATGGGAGGGGGCACGGAGGAAGGATGGGGCGGCACTACTTCGGTGTCAGGCGGCGTTGTAGCAGGTCCGGTGCGCCATGTGCGCTTCAACGTTCTTGCATGGGTCGAAGGTGGGGAAGGGTGGGGGTATGATTGCGCCTGCGGCGTGTCTGAAAACGCCCCCGCTGCCAGGAGGCACAGCTCTGCGCCCGCAAGAATCATATAGCCGGAAACGCTGCCGGGGGTCATGGTAGCCTCAAGGTTGGGCCGGCGGGCCTGACCCCGCCCAATTCCGCCTGTCAACTTTAACCGGACGGGCCTTAACATGCGCCTCAACCGGCTGTTTGACGTAATAGGCATAGCGTTCTTCCAGCTTGTCCGATTCGAGGGCTTTGTCCGAAAGGCCGCACGCCGCAGACCCATACTTAACGCGGCAAGTTTCGGACACCACGGCAATATGATTCACGTCGTTGCCCAGGTCCGCGAGAGGCGCACGGGTGGCGCGTAGGTAGAGGTCGGAACGCTGCTTGGCGAGTTCCTCCGGCTTGGAATGATCGGTCTGGGCCCACGCCGCCGGAGCAATCGCCAGGACCATGGCGAAGACCGCGGCCACCGTGAGTGCGCCCCTTTTGGCTGCCAAGTGTGTTGAACCTGCGATTCTCTGTGACCCCATGGTTTACTCCTTGGGCTCGGGTGCCGGCGTCTGGGGGCATCCCTTCGTGTCGCTCGGCGTCTCGGTGCATTTCTGGTCCGGCTTGGCGTCTGCCTTCGCGCGCGATCCCAAGCTCTCGAGGGTGTCTTGAACCTCCGGGCTGGCCGCGAGATGAGGCGCCGCCTCCGCCGCCTTGCTGTCCTGGTCGATCACGTCTTCCGCCTGCGCATCAACAAGGTAAAACTCGAGCCGGTCGGCCAAATTCAACTGGTTCTTGTGAGCCGAGGCCGCGTCTGCCCGGTAAGCTTTGGATTCTTTTTGGAGCGACTGTTCGAGCGCCCGGAGCTTCTTCAGCTCATCATCCGCGCTCGAAGCCTCTTGCTGGCTCTGCGGCTGCTCGGTTGCGAGCTCCTCCTGAGCGCGGCCGGCTTCCGCCAACTGGCGGTGGATTTCGCGGACCTGCGCCTCGGTTCCGGGTTGTCGAGCCAGATTCGCGGCCGCCAATTCGAGATCTTGCCGATTGATGGCGCCGGCCCGCTTGCTCAAGTCGTCAAGGGTCTTTTGTCGCTTGGCAATGAAGTCCTGAAGCGCCCGTTCCTGGTTTTGAACCTGGACGGCCTCCTGCGCATATTCCTTGGCGAGCGCCTGGCTAGTCTGTTCGCGATCGAGTTCGTCCTTCATTTCCACCTTCACCTTGCGGGGATTGGCGAGGCGCTTGACGGCTGGCTCAGCGTCACCCACCTTGTCGTACGAAGACATTTCGAGCACACGCTGCTGGTGACGCTGGTCGAAGTCATCGAGCAGGCGTCGAACCCGCACCTGGAGTAGTTCCTTTTCCGGGGCCGTGGGACGCTCGGCCTCCGCCCCAGGAGCCGTTTCCGTAGCCGCGGGTTGCGGCGTGTCAGGAGAAGGGGGCTGCTGGGCAAACGTCGCGCCAGCAAGCGCACAACATACCAATGTCAAGATGGCTTTCATTGGACTTCCTCCACCAGCGCGCTCTGCACCAAGGGATCGTTCAGGAGCGGGTCCCTTTCCCAATCTCTTTCCGTCACCCGCATGACCCGCACCAGGTTGCGTGCCATCTCCGTGCGCGCCGCCTCGGGCAGGCTGGATTTTTGCGCATCGCTGTAGGCTTCGCGCATCAGGTTGAGCGTCTCGGAGTTCTGGTCGCCCGCCTGGAATCGCGCCACCGCTTGCAAGTACTTGGCAAAGATGCGATCCACGGAAGGACGTTCCTTGAACCGCAAGTCCTTCAACTCGTGCAGTACGCCGCGCGGGTCCGTGTCGACTCGATCCGCCATTTCCAGGAGATCCTCCGAAGGTAGAACCGGCTGGCCGGCGCCCCACCGGGTGGGCTGTAACTTCGCGCCATCATCGACGAACTCATCGGTGGCCACAAAGGATGCCGGCCGCCCCAGAACGAAATCCACTACCGTACCTGCGGGGACCACCAAGTCAGGGCCGCGCCGCGCCACCGTCCAAATGGCCGCTACCAGCAGACCCCCGCCGGCGCCCACTGCCGCGCCCACCGGCCCGAAGGCAAGGAAACCGGCTCCCGCGCCGATGGTCACCGACCCGAAGTCAATGCCGGCGTCCTTCACCAATCCGCGGTTGCCGTGGGCCGTGCCCTCGTTGTCAACCTTGTGGCGGCCGAGCTGAGTCGGGTAGCCGTCGAGAGGAATCACTTCGCCATCCGGCGTGGACACGGAATAGAGGCCCAGGCGCAGGCGGGACCGGCCCGTTACCTGCCCGGCATGTTTGCTTTCGAGCACCGCCACACGGATCTTCGTCCCCGCTGGCAGAGCCACTTGGCCTTCCGAGGTTACCAGATCCTGCATGAGGGTTCCGGAAACCGTGCGGACGTCACCAAAGGAGTGCCAATGATAGAAATCCTTGGTGCCTACCGATCTTTCCAGCCGAACCGGGATTTTCGTTCCCGGCTCGACCCGAAGCCGCGCGGTGGCTTGGGCGGAGGAAGGGAGGCACGCCAAAATCAGCACAGATATGCCTAATAATCGTGAATTTGGTTGCATGACTCTATTGACCTCTAAGGAGGGTAGGTGCAATTGGGGTTCCACGGCGACCGGCCATCAAGTCTATGGGCTCGGGCGCTCCTTGCGCAGCAAAACCACACTGCGGGGTCCTAATCGCCACCGATTGTTGTCGGGCCGCCCGCGGACTGAACATGGGTATGACCTATTACCCCCAGCGGGTATGTATCGGCGTTAACTTGCTTCACTTTAGGGGTGGATACGCCGATTGTTTATTACGTCCTCCTGCGCACGGTCCAGGCCCCATTCGCAACTCGCACTTTGCCGGACCCTTCGGCCGAGCCAAACGGCAGCTTCGGGCAGGGTAGCTCTTTTTTTCCTGTGCCACACCTGGGAGCGCCTCAGATGGGCAGCAGCCGACTGGCCGATTTCGGCCACCTAGTGGCCGCTTTGAGCCATCTTCCATTTCGGGCGGGGCAATTTTGCCACACGAAAGGAATCACCTTGGTGACACGGGTATGCTGTCCGTATAAAGTCAATGCCATGATGGCATTGCCACAAGGATGGGTTTCTCGGGAATAACCTGTGTTTCGAGGGTAGGGGGGCTTGAACCACCCCCCCCGGCGCGCTCTCCCTACCGAAATGGTTGCCAGGTAAGATTTTGGTAGCTAAAGAGCCCCTTGATTCAGTAACTTATCAGTTCAGTTCGAGGCCTCGTGACAGAATCCATGGCCGGAAGTTGAGGGGGCAGAATCTTGCTGGGTCTTGATCGCAACGCCGCACGTTACACCTGGACAGCGGTTTTCATTCTTCTCATGGTAGGGCTGTTGTATCGCATTCGCGAGACTCTGTTTATATTTGTCGTGGCACTGCTGTTCGCCTATCTCCTCTGGCCATTGGTGAAGCTTCTCGACCGGCGGCTGCCGGGGCGGTCGAAGGCCCTGGCGCTCACCCTCGTTTACCTCGCGCTGGTGGGTTTTTTGATTGTCATAGGGTTTGCCATCGGCTCGCGGATCGTCCAGCAGGCGAATGCGCTGGCCGCAAGGCTCCCGGATCTCCTTACAAGATTCCAACCCACGACGGCCCCCGCCGGTTTACCCCCCGCCGCGACCATCAAGAACACGGTCATGTCGACGGTGCAACAGCAACTGGCCCGACATTCGCGGGATATCCTGGCACTGCTTTCAAATGCCGCCCTGGGGGTCATGTCGCGCGCCGGAAACCTCATCTTCATCGTTCTTGTGCCGATTCTCAGTTTTTTCTTCTTGAAAGATGGGCATGAGATTCGCAGTTCGGTGCTGGGTTTTCTTTCCGACGGGGCCCGCCGCGACACCGTGGAGAAAATTGCCACTGACCTGCACGTGTTGCTGGCACAATACATGCGGGCGCTGGTGTTGTTGGGAGCCGTGGCATCTCTAGCTTATGGATTCTTCTTCTCGATCATTGGCGTTCCCTATGGAATTCTATTGGCGGCGGTGGCGTTTCCTCTGGAATTCATTCCCATGGTGGGCCCTTTGGCCGGCGCGGTCATCGTTTTGCTCGTCGCCGGGCTGAGCGGCTCCCACCACCTGCTGGGGATCTTCGTGTTCCTGGTGGCGTTCCGCTTTTTCCAGGATTATGTCGTGTCGCCCCACTTGCTGAGCGCCGGCATGAAGCTCCATCCCCTGCTGATTATTTTCGGAGTCCTGGCGGGCGGCTCGATTGCCGGCGTGGCAGGCAGTTTTCTTTCGGTTCCGGTGCTCGCTACTTTGCGAATCGTTTACCGGCAGTTGCTGACCAAGGTCCCTCCAGCGGTGGTAGCGCCTTCCGATGCCACCCACCAGTGAAGCACCCGGCCATTTGAACTAGAGATTAGCGCCACGACATAAGTGCGAAGCTTTAGAGTGCGGCAGCTTGCTGCCGCTTTCTCTCCCGCGAGCTTGCTCGCGGAATTTTGAACCGTATGCAATTCCCAGCCGGCAAGCTGGCTGGGGGAAAAGCGGCAGCAAGCTGCCGCACTCTAAAGCTTCGCATCGCTGTCCGCTGGGGCGTTCCGTGCATCAAGGGTTGTTTTCCCAGCACTTCCGAAACTCGATAAATTGATCGTGCCACTTTAACGAGTTGGCGAACTGCCCCCTCCAGATTCCGAAATCATTTTCCGCAAAAGTGAGCAATTTTGTACAGACACATCGCGAAGTGTGCTCTAATGATTCAACGGGCCACCAAAAACGGAAAACCTGGGTCCCCGTCAGCCCATCGGGGGGGGGGATCCGAAATGGAAATCCCGGACAATATTCCCTTATGGCTCACCCCCTTGGCGTATTAAATGGCAGGCTGCTTGAGACATCCAAAGTGAGGCGGAGGTCTTCGTGAAAGTCTTGATGGTTTATCCGGAGTTTCCGGACACGTTCTGGAGCTTCAAGCACGCCTTACCCTTTGAAGGAAAAAGATCATCATTCCCTCCTTTGGGTCTACTCACGGTGTCGGCGTTGCTGCCTTCGCACTGGGAACGCCGGCTGGTGGATCTGAACGTGCGCCGCCTCAAGGACTCCGACCTCAACTGGGCGGACGTGGTCTTCTTCAGCGGCATGATTGTGCAGGGGCCCTCTATGAAGGAGCAGATCGCGCGCGCCAAGCGGCGTGGGCTGCGCACCGTGGTGGGCGGCCCGATTGTCAGCGCCAAAGATCCTGCCATTGCCGAAGCCGATCACTTCGTCGAGGGGGAAGCCGAAGAGATTATTCCCCAGCTCGCGGCGGACTTGGAACGGGGAGAGGCGCAGCCCTACTACTTCAAAAAGCAATGGCCCGATGTCACCCAGGTGCCGCTGCCGGACCTGCGGATCGCCCCCATGCGGCGCTATAGTTCCATGTCACTTCAGTACTCCCGAGGCTGTCCTTTCACGTGTGAATTCTGCGACATCATCGAAATCTACGGACGGCGGCCAAGAACGAAGACCCCCGATCAGGTGTGCGCGGAACTTGACCAGATTCACCGCATGGGCTGGCGTGGCTCTGTTTTTATGGTGGATGACAACTTTATCGGTAATAAGAAAAACGTTATGCTTCTCCTTCCCCGGCTCGTGGAATGGATGCGTGAACACAAGTATCCCTTCGCGTTTTACACGGAGGCTTCGCTGAACCTGGCGGAGGACGAGAAAATGTTGGCCTTGATGCGCGAGGCGCATTTCACCCGCGTCTTCCTGGGCATTGAGACGCCGGTGGCCGAGAGCCTGAAAGAAACCACCAAATTCCAGAATCTCCGCAAGGATCTGCTGGAAAGTGTGAAACTCATTCAGGCTTATGGAATGGAAGTGATGGCGGGCTTCATTGTAGGTTTCGATAACGACCCGCCCGATGTCTTTGACCGTCAGATCGCCTTTATCCGTGAGGCCGCGATTCCCCTCTCGATGGTGGGTCTGCTCACGGCGCTGCCGAATACGCAGTTGTGGCGGCGGCTCAAAGCGGAGGGACGGATCCTCAAGGCCAGCCTGGGGAGCAATACGCTTGCTGACTTGAACTTTATCCCGCGCATGGATCCGCAGGAATTGCTGGATGGCTACCGGCGCATCCTTCAGACGATTTACAACCCGCAGGAATACTTCCAACGCGCCTCGGCTTTCCTGGGACAGTTAGGCAAGGGGTCGCGCTCGCCGGTCGTCCTCTCCGATATCATGGCGCTGGGCCGCTCGCTCTGGCGGCAGGGCTTTCTCAGCAACTACCGCCAGGAGTACTGGAAATTCTTTGCTCAGTCCCTGAGCCAACATCGGCACCACTTTAGCAAGGCCATTACGCTCGCGATCATGGGGCACCATTTCTTCGAACTCACAGGCGCAACCGATGCGGAGTAGGGCCTCCGTGGGACGGCACGGTTTCAGCCCTGCCGTTACAAGTCCTTTCTGATCATTATCTTCCCCCGTGCCCGGCATAGCTTGCGAAGCTTTAGAGTGCGGCAGCTTGCTGCCGCTTTCCGTTCCGCGAGCTTGCTCGCGGAGCTTTGAGCGCGTGTGCAATTCCCAGCCAGCAAGCTGGCTCGGGAGAAAGCGGCAGCAAGCTGCCGCACTCTAAAGCTTCGCGTTGTATGTCCCCTGGCGGCCCTTGGCGCAGCCTCGCGAATAAACGAGCGAGAAGCGGCCATCTGGTGTAGAATAGTTAGGTGAAGTTCTTAAACAATGGGGGTGGTGCGGGCGGCGCGCGTGGCGAGTCTCGGTTTTGAGACTCTGAGGAGCACTATCGCCCATCGTCAATTGTGGTCAACTTCCGCAAATTGTCGTACCGATCCTTCAATAGGGGAATCCACGGCCTCTTCTCGGTAATGAAAGGGTCTCAAGGAAAGGACGGCTGATTCCAGGCGTCGCTTTAGGGGAGAATCCTTTGTCGCGTGTGCTGGAAAAAACGGATGACCGCGTTCGCAACCTTATCGATTTGGGCAAGGAACGCGGTTATGTTATTCATGACGAGGTGAACGCCATCCTGCCGGCCGCGATGGGCACATCGGCGGAGGCCCAAAGCCTGTTCTCCGCGTTCGAGCATCACAACATCCAAGTCTACGAAAACGATTCCGTGGCGAAGTCTGCGAGTCGTTTGCCCGGGGAGACTCCTCGGGCTGGAATCGAGCGGAGGGAAGATGCCGGCCCCGATGAAGAAGCCGAGGTCGACGAAACCTCCCACGCTACAGACAAGAACAACGATGCGGTCCGGGTCTATCTCCGCGAGATGGGCCGTGTGCCGCTGCTAAAACGGGAAGGCGAGGTGGCCATCGCCAAACGCATGGAGCGTGGCCACGCGCTGGTCCTCAGGACAATTTCTCGTTCTCCGCTTGTGATCAAGGAAGTTATTGCCCTCGGCAAGGAAATTTGCAAAGGCACGCGATCGATTCGAGAAGTTGTCCAGTTCGATGAAGAAGATTTGACGGTAAAGAAAATCGAGAAGATCACCCGGAACACGCTGCGGACCATCGATAAGATCGAGAAGCTCTATGCCGTGGCGCTGCGGCAGGCCGACCGGCTGAATGACCTTCCGAAATCGAGCGCCCGCGCTCACCTGCGCGCCCGTCGCAAGTTGTCGCGGACGCGGGTTGAGATGTCGCAACTGGTGCGTTCCATCCGGTTTCACCCGCTCGAAAGGAAGCGCCTGATTGATGAGTTGCGCCGCACGGTGGAGCGGGCTGAAGCGTTGGGGCGCGAGTCCGCCCGGCTTGAGCGGCACTCCGGCGCCGCCGGCGGGAAGTCCGCCGCGTCACGTGCGGATCTGAGATCGCGCCGCTCGCAGCTCCGGGAGATCGAGGAGTCAGGCGGGGTCGGCATCACCGCCCTGAGACGTTCGCTGGCTCTCATCCGCCGCGGCGAAGCCGACGCCGAACGGGCCAAGAAGGAACTGACCGAGGCAAACCTTCGCCTGGTGGTTTCCATCGCCAAAAAGTATGCAAACCGGGGCCTGGAGTTTCTCGACTTGATTCAGGAAGGCAATATTGGGCTGATGAGGGGGGCGGACAAATTCGACTGGCGCCGCGGGTACAAGTTCTCCACGTATGCCACCTGGTGGATCCATCAGGCCGTCTCGCGGGCCATCGCCGACAAGGCGCGCACCATTCGCGTGCCGGTCCACATGTTCGGGGCGATCAATAAGCAGATTCGCACCAGCCGGCAACTCGTTCAGGAGCTAGGCCGCGAGCCCACCGCGGAGGAGATTGCCCAGCGCCTGGAGGTGGCCGTCGAAAAGGTGCGCAACACCCGGAAGATTGCCCAGCAGCCCGTGTCTTTGGGGACCCCGGTGGGGAAGGACGGAGAATCGGCCCTGGGTGACTTACTTGAGGATAAGTCCTCGGCATCGCCCTCCGATGCGGTGATTGACCTTAACCTGAAAGAGCGGGTGGCGTCGATGCTGAAGACGCTGACGGCCCGCGAGGAAGCCATTATCCGGATGCGGTTTGGCCTGGGCGATGGCAGCGAATGTACCCTTGAAGAAGTCGGCCGGACGTTCGACGTGACGCGCGAGCGGATTCGCCAGATCGAAGCGATCGTGCTGCGAAAACTCCGCCATCCGTCGCGGTCGGGCCATTTCCGGCTCTTTGTACAGAATTCTGTGTAAGACAAACCGGGAGGCGCGCCGGTGCTCGCAACCGTCCGCCATCGGCAATGTAGGGTGTTCAAAGGAATAAAATGAAAAACCTCTTTGTAGGGAACCTGAGCTTTCAAACGACGGAAAGCGAATTGTCGGAGTTGTTTAAAGGATTCGGGCAAGTGACCCGGGTCCACGTGGCGATGGATCGGGAGACGGGGCGAGCCCGCGGTTTCGCTTTTGTGGAAATGCCCAACGATGAAGAAGCCGCCAAGGCGATCGCTGCCCTGAATGGAAAAGAGGTCGGGGGCCGCGCTCTGAAGGTGAACGAAGCACGTCCCAAGACCGAGCGGAGCGGACCACCTCGCGGCAGCGGTAGCGGGGGAGGGCGCGGACGGGGCGGATTTTCCAACGAAGATTACAGTGAAGCCCCGCGCAAGCCGCGTGAACCTCGCTGGTAATCCCCCACAAAGCGGCGGAGGCATCGCCCGCTTACATTTGGATTTGAAGGAGTCCCCATGGCCACGTTTCAGAAACGTCAGAAAGAAATGAAGAGATTGGATAAACAGCGCGAGAAGGCCGAACGCCGCGCCCAGAAGAAACTTATCGGCCGCACCGAAACTCCGGTCGAAGCCCTTACTCCTGGCGAGATGGAACCCTTTGACCCCAGCAAGACCGAACCCGCCGAGCCGGTACCGCATAACTGATCCCTCTTTAAGATCAATCGGCCCCCCAGCGCGTTGCCGGTCCTGCGTCAGGAGCCAGGCTTCTGCTCGACTTCGACTTTGAAGAGTCGATAGTTCGAGTAGCGGTGCTGGTTACGAAAGAGATACTGGTTCAGTTGACCGGTCACCGTGACTTCACGCGGAAGCCAAAGCGTTTTGCCACCTCGCTCGAAGTCCACTGGGGAATAGAGGATATCGGTAGTCTCCTTCAAGATGTCGGCGTCTCCCTGGGGCGGCTGAAGGTCGGTGCGCAGGCGCAGGATCGTGAAGGTCGCGGGATCGATCCAACAAATGCCCTGCCAGTAGGCGATTACGGTCCGCCCTGCGAATTCGATACTGGAGAATCGTCGCGCAACTTTGGGCCGCTGGGCAAACGCCACCACGTACGCTTCCCGTTTCTCCGTCACCTCACGCCCCAGATACCGAAACCGCGAGTCCGGTTGCAAGACAGGATGAAAATGCTCGCACATGGCGGCAAAACCCGATGTGATGACCTCGTTCGGGGCATCGGACTCCACTGGCCGGCCTCTTTGGTCGGTCCGGAACTCGCGAAGGCGGGCTTTCGCCGTGTCGGCCTGAGCCAACGCAACATAGTTGTACGTGGCTTCATAATCATGCAGACCGCCAGGAATCCCCGCGCGTCGAGGACCGCCGGTGCGGAACTCGGTGTGAACTATGGAAGTGACGTGTTCAGTGCAAGTGGTATCGAGAAAGTCATGGAAGAAGGTCGCGACGGTGGCTCCCACGCGCTCCAGTATTTGCGGCAACATGTCTTGATTGTCTGCGGGCTGCAGGTCCTTTAGCTCGGGGACGGCTTTGGCGAGCTCAGCAGAGGTCATCTCCACGAATGTCCTCGGAGCATTTGCGGGCTCGGTTCCTCTGTCCGACGTCGGATTCACTTGCTGAAGCTGCGTTCCCGGCGATCGAACGCCGTGAGCGAATTGCATCTGGCAGTCGTTGCTGAAACTGAGCGAATACAGGCCAAGCCCCGGCCGCGTTGGGAAAAGTGCCAGACTGTGGCTGCCAAATGCCGGATTCTGAACCACGTAATACATGCGCGGCTCCCGCACTTCAATGTATGACTTTCCCTGGGTGTCGATCTGCACGTCGATGCCTTTGTTGGCGGCGGACAGGTAGCTGTCATCCTGCATGATGTACAGCCGCGTGGTGTGCCCGTGCAAAACGTTCACCACAGCGTACAGTTCGCGGGCGTGATAACGCAAGGTCACGCGATCATTGCCGGGCTCGTCGCCTCTGCGGTTGCCGCGATAAACGACGTCGTCCCGGTTTGTCTCCCATCGGCCCTGGAGCACGACACGCCCATCCTTCACCGAAGTCTGCGGCTGATAGTTAGTACTCTCACCGTCACGATAGCCCTCGGGGTTGGCGAGCGCGCCGCGTCCGTGCCAATCCCCCATATACACTTGGGGAGTCGGAGCGCCTCCGCATCCCGGTGCGAAAACGTCCTCGTCGGGCGCTATCGTGTAGGTTGGCGGAAACGTTATTTCCGGGTGAGCCTCTTTCAGCAGCTTTTGAATCACCCGCTCAAATTCCGCGTCGTGACCCTCCCCGGCAACGTGATAGCGAATATAGCCGCTAGCATCGATCAAGAATCGATTGGGCCGGGTGTTGTTCTTGTAAGCGTTCAAGGCCCAGAAATGCGCGTTCACCAGGATGGGGTAAGCCAAGCCGAAGCGCTTGACTGGGGAGCGGATGTCGAGCCCCGGGATGTCGAACTCAGGATCTTCAACTCCGATCAAATCAAAGCCATACTTGCGGTAGCGATCCCACCACAACTTGTTGGTTGCAGAGGTTCGGATGCAACTGATGGAGGTAGGATCCCAGAAGTCGATCATGACCACGTCGCCGCGCAAGGCTTTCATGCTCAGGGCCCGGCTATTGATCCACTTGAGATTGGCGCCGGGCTCTGCCATTTGGCCTGGCGGGCTCGCGGGAGTCGCGCTCGCGCCCTCATGCACACCCGGTGGCGGCCCGGAGATCGAACCGCCCGCCAGATCGGTGGTGGGAAGCGGGAGTCCCGCAGGCGAAGGAAACTCGGGAGCCGGCACGTGCATGACTTCGAGGCCGGGTTCCTGTGGAAGTCCAACCACGGCTGCGAAAGACGTCACCGTTGCTGCGAGAATCATCACGGGTGCAGTTCGCAAGACCTCCTCGAGTCTCCTTTCTTACCGACCAGTTGCGGAGGTTTTACAGAGTGGCGGGTCAACTCATCCTCCGGGGAATGAAGCCTCCCGAATAGGTTCGCATCGTCACGCGCGAGAGGTCTCTGAGGAAGTCTAGCGCGAATCGGATCGCTCATCAAAGCCCGCACCGCCAGTCCTCTTTGGAAGCCTTCCTCCTTAGTGCCACGTGGGAACCGGGTGGCCTTCAATCTTGGCGATCGCTTCATCGGCAATATATTTAATGCGAATGTGGCTGGCACGGCTCAAGACAGGGATAGCGCTGCTCGCCCCGGGGCCGATGTCGGCCAAGGCGTAAGCGATGTTGCGCAGCACCTGCACGTCCTCGTTGTTGAGGGCATTTTCGTCGGGAACGTCGAAAGCCGCCGTCAGTGCCGGGACTGCGGACGTAGCCGCGGCGCCCATCCGCCCGAGGGCTAGCGCGGCGGACATTCTGACCGTTCCCGCGGGGTCCTTCAGTGCCGCGCAGAGGGCCGGGACCGACCTTGTCGCACCACGTCCCACTTCGCGCAAGGCCAAAGTGGCAGACTCACGTACTTGCAGATTTTCATCCTTTAAAAGATCAGTCAGAGCAGGCACAGCCTCGGAAGCCTTAGGACCCACCTGTGCCATCGCCACGGCCCCGGCGGCGCGGACCTCCGGATCGCGATCGGCAAGGGCCGCGGAAAGCGCGTGAACCGCTGGCGCGGCGTCCTTACCAAACGCCCCTATGGCGCGGATCGTCTCCGCGCGTTGGTCATCCGAAGCCTGCTGGAGCTGCGCGAGGTAGAAGCTCAGAGGTTGGCCCCGATAGACGACGCCGATGGCCGGGGCATGCGCAGGGATTCCCGCCGGCATCGTTTCGTAATGGGGCAGACTTTGACCGGTGGCTTTGACCAGCGCTTTCCCATTCGGGATTTCCTCCAGCACCACGCCCTCCACTCCCAGATTGAAACCTGTCGAGAGAGTGTCTTTTCCCACGCAGGTGAGCGTCAAAATGTGGCGGCCCTGCGAAAGTTTAAACCATCCCAGCCGTCGATCGATAGATACGAACGTTTCCGCCTGATAGTTGTGCAGGATCTCGACCGGGGGCGCTTGCGCTTCGAGAGGCCCCCAGGTGAGCATTGTGGAGTTGGTCTGTTTTCCATCGAGCATGGCCACGTAATCCCCGTAATCAGGCGACTGGGCAATTTGCGCGACAACCTCGTAAAAGCCGTCCGCAGGGACATCAAACGGGACATTCATCTTTGTCCCCGCGCCATGCCCTTGGAGAAACATCAGATCTTTCGACCAGAAAACTTCCTTCTGCACCGAGACCTCGCCTCCCTCGGCCGTCACATCTTTTAGGTTATTCGGGACGGCAATCTGCAAGGTGTTGCCCAGTGGCAAGCGGGCCGCGCCGTAAGGCGGCTCGGGGACATCTTCGTTTACGCCCTTCTGGTACCAAAAGGCCACGCTGGAAAAGAAGTCGGACCGCTCCTCGAAACCCGAGCGCGCCGCGCCGTCGGGATTGTAGGTCCATCCCATGTGTTCAATTCCGACACGCAGCGATTTCTTGAAAGGGACGGTATCGATGACGTGCCACCGGTATCCCGTGAGCCGCGCGCCGAAGCCTTCGCCTTCCGCCACGGGAGTGCCGGTCCAGGCTCCGTCAGAGACGCGCAGACCCCAGGCATCGTTAAAGTAGTCCTCTGTCCCCGTGCCTTCAATCCGGGGCTTCGGCTCATCGTCGACGTAGAACATATCGTCGCCCTCACCGAACCAACCCATTTGCGTTTGGACGATGTTCAATACCGTGCCCACATATTGGCCTTCACCCCGGATATTCAGAAACGGATACAGCTTGCCTGGTGCCGGCGGTAGAGCTTGGGAGTAGTGAGCGTGGAAGTAAGCGGTATCTTCCGGCAGCGAAGAGTGCTTCTGCCAGTCCACATGATAGTAAAGACTGGTCACGCGGCGCCTGCCTTCATTGGTCACAGTAATCCTGCAAGACTTCCGGAAGGGCATGGGCCAATAACTGTTGTGGGCGCGGCCGAAGGAGGCGTTATGCACCACGAGCGAGTTCAAGTTTCGCTCGTAGCCATGCCCGACCGCGAAGAAGTCTCCCAGCGGCGCGTCAACGCTCGGGGTTTTGTGCCCATCGTAGTAAACGCGCAAGCGCACGAGGCGCGGCCAGGCAAATTCGTTATCGGCAACGGTGATCCAGAGGTGGGTTACGATCCCCGGGCCTTCGAGGTCCGCGAGCACGACGGTTTCTCCCGGAATGGGATGCTTACAGTCGTCGTTGCTGTCCACATAGAGATTGTTGCTGGTGGTTCGATAGGCCCCGAAGGTCTTGAG
Source organism: Terriglobia bacterium (assembly GCA_050010335.1). Taxonomy (GTDB): domain Bacteria; phylum Acidobacteriota; class Terriglobia; order UBA7540; family UBA7540; genus Bog-366. The sequence goes on along the minus strand of JBEKLF010000004.1, from coordinate 96,934 downwards.
GCGCGGAAACTCCAGAGGGTCAAGTGGGTTTGTCGCCGCACTCTGTCCCCAGGCCCCAAAGGGAAGTATCACGAGCCAGAAGATGAGAATGTAACGCATGCTGTACCTCCAGGGGGTAACCCATATTCTGTTCATATAGCGGACGCTTTCATGTTCACCTGCGCGAAGCGCCTTGGACTGCGGTAGCAGCAGCTACCGCCTTTCTTCCCGCACCCCTTTGGCGCCTTTGACGAATGAATCGAAGGCGGAAGGCGGTAGCTGCTGCTACCGCAGTCCAAGGCGGGCTTCGCCCGCAATCGGAATCCCTTTTCAGCCGCCAGAGCTAAGGGACCAGGATTGGGGTTAACGCCTGCCGTGCTGCTACTGGGGCGCTGCAAGCCGCTCGGCCGTTCGCCTCTCAATGTCGGCATTCGTGGGATCACCGGCCTCGCCATAAACCACGGCCAGCCGCGCATGCGCCTGTGGGTCTTGCGGCTTCAGTTCCTCGGCGGCTCGCAGGTACTTGATTGCCTCATGATAGTTTTTGGCGCTGTGGCTCTTGATCCCAAGAACTGAGGCTGCCTTGAAGAGCAATTCCCGAGTGTCGCCATCCTCGGGGTTGAGCCGGTGAGCGTGATCGAGTACATCGTATGCCCGTGAATCCTGCTGGAGAGTGAAGAGCGTTGCGCCCAGCAGGGCATTTGAATCGAAGAAATCCGGCCGCAACTCGACGGCCCGCTCAAGCGGACCGCGCGCTTCCTGATAGCGTTTCAAGCGGAAATAAGTAAGCCCCAGGTTGTGCTCGATCTCGTACGAGTCGGGATCGAGGGATGAAGCGCGCCGCAGCGGCTCCACCGCTTCGTCATAGTGCCCGTGACGACCGTAGATCATGCCCAGAACCGTGAGCCGGTCGGGATCACCGAGCTGGTCGAGCTTCGCGCAGAAGTCGCGCGCAACCTCAGCCTCGCCTTTTTCCAAGGCCGCGCTGCACGCCACGCCGTCTTCGGCAGCCTGATTGTAGTTCTGGCGCAACTTCGTCGATAGGGCATACTCCTGCTCGGCCTCGGCAGCATGTCCTTCGCGCTGGTAGATGCGGGCGAGGTGGTCTGGAATGCGAAAGTCTCGGGGATTCAGGGGAAGGGCCTTTTCGAGCCACATCTTGGCGGAGGGCAGGTCGCCTTTTTCAAGAAAAGCCAAGCCCAGGTAGTACGCCGTGTCGGGAAACGGAGGCTGCGCGACCACGGTCTGAAACTCGCGAATGGCGGCATCGAGATCGTGCTCTACGAGGTCAAGGCGGCCAATGAAATAGACCACGCTGGGGTCCGCATGCGTTTCCGTGCGCAGGCGCGCGAACTCGCGCCGGGCGTCATCGTAACGGGCAAGCGCGAAGTAGCAAACCCCAAGCTGGTAGCGGGCGCGGGACAACTTGGGATCAAGGGCGAGCGCCGCCTCAAATTCCGCCGCCGCACTTGTGAAGCGATCGTCCTTTTCGAATTCGTAGCCCTTTCCAATGTGAGCCTGAGCGGAGGGTTGGTCAGCTAAGCTCGGAGGCCCGCCCTGGCTGGCGAAAATCAATAGGATTGGAAGGAGAAGATTTATCACCGTGCCTGCCTCTCGGTATAGCGAGATTCAGAAGAGAATGCCGGTGCCTCTGACGTAGCGCGGGCGTCCCGCCCGCTGGGCCGTGGCCATCCTGCCCGCGCCTTCTTGACGGGAGCGGGACGCTCCCGAGACAGCGGGCGGGACGCCCACGCTACGTCCGCCTCTCTCGACATCACGTTTCATCATGCCATAATATAATGCCGTCAATGAGACTACGTTCCAACTTAAACTGCGCCATTCGAAGGCTTCGCAGGTCACAAGTTCCGGCCTCGTTATCGCTGGCGTTTTGTCTGTTCGGTGCGTTTCTTTGTCGCGGGACTTGCGTCGCCCTCCCCCAATCCGCGGTGGCGGCTGCGGAGTCCGCACTCGAGCGTCAGATCGAGGCCGCGCGCATTCACGCGCTGCGTTCGCGACTTTCCGGCCCTGTTCGAAGGTCACTACAACCTGGCGCTCGCCGAGCTGGCCCAGGAGCATTATCCCCAAGCCCTCGCGGCGATCGACCAGGTACAGCCCCGGTCCGAGGACGAGTCCACCGCCCGCGTCTATCTTAGGGGAAAAATTGAAGCCGGCATGGGGCGGACACAGCTTGCACAACAAGACCTCTCCGCCGCGTTTGCGAAAAATCCGCGACAAGAGAACTACGCGTTGGATCTTGGCCTCATCGACCTCGAAACCCATGCCTACCCTGAGGCGGAACGCGTCTTCGCGCAAGGCTCAGCACTGAATCCCCATTCCACTTATCTGTTGCTGGGCCTTGCCCTCGCGCAGTTCCTAGGTGGGCACGCGAGCCAGTCCGTGGAAGCGTCAAGGCGGGTCCTCGCAGCCGACCCGGCCTTCTCGCCGGCTCGCCTGCTTCTCGGGTTCACGCTCTACTTTGACGGAAAGCTGGCAGATGCTCGTGAAGTCGCCGGAGAGGGGTTGAAGCTTCCCGGTCCCGATCCCCATCTGTATTATTTGGAGGCTGTCACTCTGATCAAGCAGCACGGCCAGGAACACGCTCAGATTCTGGCCGACCTCGCCGCGGCAGAGAAGAGCATCCCCGATTGCGCCCTCTGTTATGTCGCCTCCGGCAAAGTCCACGAGGAACAGAACGAGTTGCCGGTCGCCCTTTCCGACCTTCAGAAAGCGATCCGTCTTGCCCCAGATCTCTCCGAGGGCTGGTACCACCTGGCTTCGGTGTATGACCGCCTGGGAGACACCACGGATCGCGGTCCCTTCTAAGTGGATGAGTCGACAGTGAATAATGCTCTTGACAATAAATACACGGTATGCTAGACTATTTGTGCGATGGTGGGTTTGATGGCAGGGCAGCACGCCCTCGTGGGAGGAGTTTAGGTGATCTATGGAGCACGGCCTTCACTAGCGCTTCACCCTGGCGAGTCTCTGTGCGTCACTGGAAAGGGCAAGATGCCGTGGGAATCCCGGCTCAATCCTTCGCACTGCCGTCACGTAAGAGGAGCAGGAAACGATAGATGACGCCAGATCATCCTAGCCTTACCCGGACAGATTGCACTACGACATTATGGCACTTTCAGCAAAAGAGCCCAACCCTGAGAACATCCTGAAAACAAAGGGTCGGAAGAGGGGTTTTTTGCTCGCCAAACCTGAGAACATCCTGAAAAAAAGCCACTTACAAGAATCTATGGAATTCTGGAATAGCCGGACATAATGACCGTCCAAAGCCCCTCCATGGCCCCTAGCAGGCGGCGGAAATGGCCTGAAATGGTTATTTTCATTGGCTAGTTACATCTGTCTTTCGCCCGCAGCCTAGTGCCTTACTCCATTTTCACCGGCAGGTTGACGTACGACGCAAACTCCTTCGAATGGTACACGCGCTGCGTAGCAACCTGATAGTCGGCAGGGCTCGCCTTATAGATGTTCGGCACGAACTTCTGCGGGTTGCGATCGATCACCGGGAACCACGTGCTTTGCACCTGCACCATAATCTGGTGACCCATCAGAAACGTGTGATCGTTGGTGTGCAGGTCGACGGTGTACTCGGTCACCTTGCCGGGCGTGATGGCTACCGGGTATTCGAAGCCGTTGCGAAAGCGGCCGCGAAACACTTCATCCGCCACCATCATCTGATATCCCGCCATGGCGGGATCCGTCGCGTAGTCTTGCGGGTAGACATCGATCAGCTTAACGATCCAGTCGGAATCGGACCCGGTGGTGGACGCGAAGATGTGGGCTACGATATCGCCGGTGACGGTAACCTCCTTATCCAAAACCGGGGTTTCCCATGCAGCCACGTCCGGACGCAAATAAACAAACCGTTGATCTTCAACCAACCATGTTCCCCATCCGGGCACCACGCCATAGGTTCGACTCACAGGCTGATGGCGGTACGGCACAGGGTGGGCTGGATCGGAGACGTAGGCATCATAGGCCTTGGCGCCGGTGTCCGTCGGGGCATCGAAGGAAAGTTGGCTGCCAGAGTGCAAGTAGAGTTTGCGATCCGCAATGCCATCGCGCGGCGGCCATTTATCATATTTCACCCACTTGTTGGACCCCGTCTCAAAGGTGATTGCTTCTTTGACCGGAAGCTCACCCTTACCCTTTAACCAGAAGGCGAACCAGGGTAGTTGGATGCTTTCACGGAAGTACGTGCTGGTGTTGCTTCCGAATTGGATTTTGCCCAGGTGGCTTCCGTCGCGTCCGGCCCAACCGCCGTGATTCCAGGGGCCGGCAGCAAGATAGTTCATGTTCTCCGAATCATTCTTCTCAAGGAGTTCATAAATCTTGTTGGGCCCGTAAAAGTCTTCCTGATCCCACCATCCCGTCACGTTCAGATTCGGTGCTTTCAACTTCAGCGACTTCAAGTAAGGCGCGAAGGCCTGCTGCTGCCAGAACTCATCGTAGTTGGGATGCTCGATGAAGTTGTTCCACGTCGGCACGTTGCCGTGGAGATATTTCAAGTTGCCGGTGCTGATGGGGCCCAACTGGTTCAAGTACCAGTCGTAGGTATCGAAGCGGTCGAACTGGAAGGAGTAGTTCTCTTTGCCCGTCTCCATTTCGGTGGAGTACTCGAATCCGTAGCTTAAACGGAACGCGCCATTGTGATGAAAATCGTCGCCCAGGAATTGGTCGGCGGGGGACGCTTGTTCGGAAGCGGCCTTGATGGCCGGATGCGGGTCGAGCAGCGCCATTGTGGTGAGCCAACCTCCGTAGGAGATCCCAAGTATGCCCACTTTGCCGTTATTGTTGGGGACATTCTTGAGCAGCCATTCGACGGTATCGTTCGTGTCGGTTCCTTCATCGATGGAATGCGGGTCATTCTTATCGCGCGGATCGCGGAACATCACGAACTGGCCTTCCGAACCGTAGCGCCCACGGATATCCTGGAAGACGAAAATTAATCCCTCTTTGACCAGTTCGTCGTAGATGCCGAATTTCTTGGTATACACCTTCTCATCGTCGTTCAGGCCGTATGGGGTACGCTCGAAGATGAACGGCAGCGGCCCTTCGTGATTCTTGGGAGTGTAAATCTCGGTGTGCAGTTTGGTGCCGTCGCGTGTGGGGATCATGACGTCCTGCTTGTTGAAGATCGCGGAATAATCCGGCTCATCTTCGGCACTGTGGAGGTGCCGGGGTAAAGCAGTGAGGATTCCGATTGTGGATAAAGCGAGAATGCCCGCTATTGCGTAAGACTTCATGGAGTGTCTCCTCCCGAACTTGAGGCTAAAATGGTCAAAATGTCATCAATCAACAATGCCTGGTTTTGCGCCCGATTGACGCACAGACGCCCCCCTCAGTTTGACAATGAGCCGAGGGGGGCGTCAAGTATCAGAAAACAAACTTCATGCTGAACTCCATCGCGCGCGGGTCCGTTTGGATGTTGGTAATCTTCCCAAACGAGCACCCCGCCTGGTGGACGGCATCGGTTTCGCCACCCGCGCCTGGTGACAAGCAGAAGCCCGTATTGGGCAGGCCTAAGTTCTGGTGATTAAGGGTGTTATAGACCTCCCAGCGAAACTGAACATACCGGGCCTCATTGAAGTGGAACTCTTTGGAGAGGGAGCTGTCCACGTTCCAGAAGCCCGGCGCGCGCAACCCGGGCAGATAGAGCCCGGCGGTTCCAAATTGCCAGTATCGCGAGTCGGTGGGTGTTGGGTTCTGCCAAAATGTCTGGTCAGAACCATAGGGTGGCAGGAAAGCGTTGGGGTTAATCCAGTCGTTGATCCGATCGGCTTTGGACCGGTCATGGGGAAGGGAAGGGTTGCCGATCAAATCCGGACGGCAGGTCAAGGCGTCGCAGGGGCCGGTAACCTCCAGCGGCGTGCCGCTCTCGGCGTTCATATTTCCAGACAGCACCCAGCCATCCAGAATGGCGCCCACAGCTCCCTTTTGATTCAGGAACGGCCGGCCGGGTCCAAACGGCAACAGGTAAGTTCCGGCAACGTTGAATTGCTGCGGAATGTCGGAGATCGATATGGTTCGATCTCCCCGTCTGTTGTCTTCGTTCTGGCAGCCGGTGCCAAACACCCCCGAGGCGCCGGAAGCGAACCAGCCGCCTTCCACCCCAATTCGTCCGCCGATGTTTCCGCCGTAGCCGGAGTGGATGGGGTCAAACAATTGCGACGCCAGTTGAGCTTCGGTGCAACTGTCGATCTCCTTTGAAAATGTGTACATAGCGATGAAGTTGAGCCCATTCGAAGGGCGTTTTTGCACTTTGATGTGCAAGGCGTCGTAATCCGACGAGGCGTCCAGCACGGTTTGGGAAAAGACGCTGCCAAACAGCGGGTAAGGCGTCAGTACGGCCGACAAGGGAAGCTCCGTGCCCCCCCAGGTTTGTTCCATGAGAGTCAGGGCATTCCCGGTGAAATAGTTGCTTAGCGGCACTTCTGAGTTCAATTGGTTTTGATACTGAAGTTTGTCGGCCGTAGGAACATAGTTGAAGTTGCGGAAAGTGTCGCCGGCCAGATGCGTGCCGTGGCTGCCCACATAGCCGATATCCGCCATCATATTGCCGGGAAGCTCGCGCTGGACGTCGACGTCCCACATTTGCACCATGGGATCGACGGACGGCGGCGGGGCGTAAAACTGCAAGCCATAGCCGTAGCCGGGGACTTTCGCCTGCGCCGGCGAGAGCCCATTTGCCGGGACCGCCGGTTGAGACAAGGTTCCGGTGGGAGCCTGCGGGTTCCCCAACTCCCAGGGCGTACAGGCGTTGAGGTAGAGTGCGCATTTGGTTAGGATTGAAGCTTCCTGTCCAATAATTGAAAGTCTGGCACAGCGGTCCGGGCGCCACACCCTGTCCATCGTTGTTCAGCGCGTTGGTGGCGTTGGTGTAGACAACGTTGTACCCCGCCCGCACCTCGGTTTTCCTGTCCGCGCGAGAGAGCCAGGCGGCCATCTCGGGACCAGTCGAACTGAAGAATGTCGAGCGAAGTGAACCGCGTCACGGGCTTCGGCGGGAGTGCCCAGTTGGCCTCTCAAGCACAAAGGGCGATGGACGCGAATCGTAATCCTTTAAACACCCTGGGTCGCTTTGTCCCGTATCGAGCACTCTGGCGCCCCGCAGAATGGTTGGCGATATTTCAATAACGACAATCTTCCAGGAGCAGCTACGCCCGGCAGGAAGCCCGGAAGCCCCGCCAGTTTCGGTACAGGCGCCGTCCATGGGTCGTCCGCGCGGAGAAATCCAGCATGACAGGCTGCCGCGGGGGGACTCGCGGGAACTCATCACAATTTCCAGGCCATCAAACGCCGCGCCTAGAACCCCGAATTTGGACCACAAACCCGAAGCCTCAACCCACTCCCCCGTCGTCGCATGCTTAACTTCTGGCGTCGACTCGAGGTTTCCACCACCCGCCTGAAGGTCAGGTAAGGTGGCAGGGTGTGAGGTGGTTAGCAGGTCCTTTACTGCCCCTCTCCATAGGCCAAAGGCGATCGCGAGAATCCCAATTAAAAGTGCTAGTTCAACGTTGTCCCGTGTACGCCGAGGTACTTTCAACCCTTGAGGGTCGGACTTTGGAACAGCCTCAATCACGTTTGAATCTATCTCCGCCTCCGCACGGGCACCCTCCTGTAAGAGTTGGTTTTTGTCTTCCCCCATAGCTGATGTGCCCCTTAACCTTTCGCCTGCGCAAAGGTGATTTGCGCTACCGCGTGAAGCTCTCCCCCCGGGAAACCGCGAGAGTTACATGTCACGGACGAGTTCGTTCCAAGTCACTGCTTAATTCGGGTGTAGGACGACACTAGGGACTGTGACAGCGACCCATTCATTTTGGAAAGTTGGATATCGTAGTGAACGGGATATCCTCCTTGATCGTCAATGCTCAGAGCCGAAATGGCCCCCAGGAATGACCCCTTTGATCCGCCGCCGCCCAGGCTGAAAGAAGCGAGGGGAGCGGTGATGACGGCAGAGATTTCACCGTTCCCACCAAGATTCGCCGAATTGCCCGCGAAAAAGATCTGACATTGTTCCGGTGAGTTGTTAATGCCATTGGCGATTCCTTGCCCCGTGATACTGAGCGTGTCTTTGACGTTTAAAACCACAAATCCATTAATGGCGATGGCGGCCTGGCCCGAGAAGTTGATACTGTCAATATCATAGTACACGGGGTTCGACTCGCTCGATCCGCCGTACAGCGTTACCGTGTTACTGCCGTTCGGACTAATGCTATTGATCATGTAGGGGTTGGCCTTGCTGCCGTTGCAGGTCTGCCCGGCAATACAAGGCTGAGTGTAAGTGTTGCCGGTTCCAGGAGTGATGTCGGCCGTGGCAGCGACGCCTCCCGCCGTCTGCGGAATCGTTTGGCTGCTATTCTCGGAAGGGGCGGTTCCAGGAAAGGGGCCCGTTTGACCACTTCCGGGGAAGGTGGGTACCCCCGGGGCAGTGACAAAAGGAGCGCCGGTGATAATGGAGCCCGTAACATTCCCCCCGCTGGTTTGCGCCCCGCAACTCGAACCCGAGCAACAAGTCGAGGGGATCGAGGAAGGAGTGGCGTTGCCGATAACCACATTACCGTTAACGGTGGGGTTTTTACTCAGATCGACGAAACCATTCGCGCCGACATTGCCGCCGGTGCCGACGTTGGTATAAGTGGTCTGGTCACACACTCCCGCGGCCACGGAAATGTTACCGCCCGCGTAATCCCCTAAGGACGAATTATAGGCATCGGTGCACACCCCGGCACTGCCCTCCATTGTGACCGAGCAGTAGCCGTAGAGCGCCTCGCCGCTGCCGGAAGTGTAAATGGGTTGGAAAATAGCCTGCTCCTCAGCCGTGGCAATGGCGCCCGTTTGGCTTGACTTGCCGGTCCACACACCCTTGGAGGTGATCAGCCAGGTCTCCTGGGGAGTGGCGGTACCAGAAACCAATACGGTCTGATAGTTCAGCAAGTAGGCGTTTACATAAAATAGCCCGGAGTGAGTGGAATCGCCGGTGACCCGCACTCCGTTCCCGCTGTTGTTCAGGTCACTCGCAAAGGCAGCGGCAATCGGAGTGCCACTGCCGTTGGTGACTCCCGAGGGGAAGTTGGACGAGGCGCTGCCGTATCCGATCAATTGCACCCGGCTGTTGTTGGTCGAACAGTTGGCGATGCACAGCACCGGATTGCTGTTCGAAGTATAAAGGTTATAGGCGCTACCATCGCCGGTGACCTGGTAATCTGTGGCCGCCTGGGTCTCGGAGACCGTCGTATAGTGGGCGCTGCGAAACCAGTTGAGGGCGTTTTCAATTCCTGCCTTGGCCACATAGTCCGCCTGCGTGTCGAGCGCATAATTTGTGCTGGCAATCGTCTCGGATCGGGCGGTAAAAACCAAGGCGGTGGAAAGCAGCATTAGAACGAGCATGACCAGCAGGACAAGAATCAGGGCAATGCCCGATTCCTGAAGAGCTCCGCAGCGGCGCGCCTGTCCATGAAGTTCTCTCATTGGCCTTTGCTCCTCTTGTAGCACGGGCAGCCTGCCCCGACCGATCGGGGTCCCGCCCGCGAGGGGCCATGGCCAAGATGGCCATGCCACAACCACCTAAAAATAATAGTTCGAGATCGGGCTCGAAAATGCCATGGGCAACCCCACCGGCATCGGGGGCAGGAAGGTGGACCCACCCGATGAATTGGCGGACACCGCCGCCCACAGGTTCAAGGGCCGGATCTGTGAGGCCATCGTGTAATATTGCACCACGTTCGCGGCCTCCAAACTTGCGGGGTTTAATGCCACACTGATGTCAATACCCACCGTCCCCACTACGCTGACCGTATTGGGCACCACGGTCACGGGCACCGTGGTGTAAGTAAACAAGGGCATCCCGGTAGGGCCCACCGGGCTTGCATTGGATAAACTCTCGTAGACCACATTATCGACCAGGGGATAAGCATGTGTAACGGTTTGCCCGGTCGCGTAATTCACCTGTGTGCTGGAACGGAAGAGGGTGTAAAGATTATAGGAACTGCCGTTGATGGTCACTGAAGCCAGGCTGCCAGATGAAGTGGGGTTATACAGGCTGTAGACCACGTACCACAGATTTCCTGAGTTGTTAGTATCTCCGTAATACATGGCCTGGATGTGGTCGCTAGAAACCGTGATGTTCGACCCATTGTAGGAGACCGTCTGGCCTTGCAGGATGCCGCTGGGGTAGGGGAATTTGTAACTTGCCACGGGAAACGCACCGGTGAGCCCGGTGGCGGGGCAACCTCCCGCGGTATCATTATGGCAACTCAGGAAAATGGCGGAAATCTGATTGGCACTCGAGCACTTGGTCTGGCCGGAGAGCGCCGCGTTGCTGGTGGCTTGGACCTTGACCTGCTCGAAGGCCGCGCCCTTGTCGATGTTCATATAATCGCCGGGGTTGATACCGGCGATGCTGGCGAGGGTCACACACTGGGCGGTGGAACTGGCGGCGACGGTGGCGCTGGAGGTCGTGGATGCGGTGAATTGGGGGTTGAAACCCGCCTGGCCGATCTCCTGGGCCATCGCTTGCATCGCGGCGCGCGCCCCTTGATTGGATTCGGCGCCCACGGAGTTGGCCTGGAAGCGGCGCTGGATCTGTAAAAGGAAAAAGAAAATAGGGCCCAATACCACGGCGAGGATGGCAATGCTGACCAAGGCCTCAAGGAGGGTGAAGCCCTCGGTCCCTTGGCGATGGACGGCGCGCCCGGGACAGGAGAGGGCACTTCCTGCTCGACGCATCCTTCCCACGCTGATCCCGCGATGCGGGATCCTGCCACTCATCACGCCTTCGCTCGTCATATCTGCCTTATTGGACTGGCTCTAGTTCGGGTTGGAAACATAGGCCGATAAAACCACCACGGGTCGCGGCCCTGCCGTAGCGATATAGGACATCGAGTAAACCGCCACGCTGATCTGCTTCAATGCCGGCGTACTCCCGAAGGTATCGGCGTCGGTGACCTGCCACTGGCGAATGTAGCCGATGTTCGTTGTATTCGTATAGGCGGCGGCGCAAGTGGTCGCCGTGATCTGATTGCCATACACATCAAGAAAATCCATGTAACCGAGGCTGGTCCCCCCGGCACTGGGGCAACTCGTCTGCAACGGACCGGTTTGTCCTCCCGCCAGCAGTCCCGTATACCAGTTGGCGGCGCTGATGCCGCTGGTGTTACAAGCCGGGTAAGTGGCCTGCTGTGTGGCGTTGGTCTGCGTGCAGTTTGTCCAACTCTTCGTGGTACCGGAGGAGGCGATCGCGGCCAGAGACATCAGCCCCTCGATCTTGTCCTGGGCGTAGATGGTGGCGCGGGTCGTTTCCGTGCCTTGGTTCTTGGTGGTGGTGGTGGCGAGAAAGGCCACAGCTCCCATCGAAAAAGCCCCGATCGCAGCAATGGTAACTGCCACCAGGGTTTCCAGCAGGCTTAGCCCGCGCTCGCTCCTCTTCATTCCCGCCTCGCTAACGCATAATCCAAGCGCTCGATGACGTGCTGTAATTCCAAGTCTGGATGGCCCCGCCCGATGACACGGTGACGGCGTCGACCAATCCGTTCTGGCCCTCAATGTAGATTGCTACGCCCCGCTCGCGAGTGCGCTGCCCGTGTTGTCAACCGGCAGGCCACGAGTATTGAAATAGAAATAAAACTCGCCCGTGCAAGTCGATGGATCGGCAGTTACGGGAGGAGGGAAGGGGGTAATCCCCGTGGGCCGGCAGTTGGATATCGTAATCCCCTGATCAAAGTATTGTGTCCCCCCTTCATAGACGGCTGGGCTCTGCGCCGCGTAAGTGGTGGAAGAGGGAGCGTTAAAAGGATTATAAGTGGTCTGGGCAAGCTGCTCCATGACGTAGGTATCGGCCGTGGGATCGACGTCCAGCCGATACGGGTAGTATTGGGAGGCGGCGCGCACGCGGACCGTGCTCAAGTAAGATGCCAAGGCTCCGGAGTCAGAATGAACGCGGTAGGACCTTTGGAAATTTAGCAGCGCGGGCAGCGCCATCGCGGTAATCACCATGCCGAGCGCCGCCACCAGCATAACTTCGATGAGCGACAAGCCGCGATTACAAGGGGTTCGGACCGAGTCCACGGCACCTGCTGAGGGAGGAGAGTACGTTTGTGCAGCCCCTCCCCGAGACGCAGCTACCTCGGGAAGACTCAATCGACTCCGGCTCGGCTCGTCCATTGTTATTGCCGTCCTTCCCCCCCTTCGAACATCCGATGGGTGGGGGATAACACCTTTGTTTTCTTTAGGTCGAACTCCCTCACGACTCGGTCTAACCCTCGCCGCGCCCCTTTTCCCCGGGGATCTTCCGATCGTGCAACCAGCCACTTACCCAGATTGCATGTTCCTGAAGTTTGACTCGACCCACAAAAAAATCATAATCAATGTAAATAAACATACGACCCGAGTCGTCCCCTGTCAATAGTACTTTGGGTTAGGTATTGTTTGTGAGGATGGGCTCGCACCCTGTTAAGATGTAAACAGGGTAGAGTATTCTCAACGATAGACGTCCCAAAGCGAGCAGTTTGCATGCATGCCGCAGACCTCCCCTTACCGATGGCCAAGGATCAAACGTCCAAGGAGTCACAATCCTCTGCTCCCATGGTCCTTCCCACCAGGATTGTGGGGGCGAATGGTGACGTCTCTAGATCTAGAATTGAAGGTGAAATCGCTCGACTCTACGAAAGGGATGGTGCGGCCCTTTTGCGGTATACGCTGGCAATCTGCGGAAACCTGGAAACGGCTCAAGATGCTGTTCAAGAGGCTTTCCTTAGATATTATATCGCGCGGCGAAACGACAACGTAAATACGGACGCGAAGGGTTGGCTTTACAGCACCGCCCGCAATTACGTTTTGGACCGTTCAAAGGAGTATTACGTTCGGAACGGGGTGAGCCTGGGCGCCGCAGCAGACGTCACGGCGAATGAGCACAATCCTGATGCTCAGATTATGCTTCACGAAATCAACGCTGTTGCTCGCGAACTCTTAAGCCCCCGTGAACTTGAATGCCTGAGACTGCGAAATGAGGGTTTGCGATACAAGGACATCGCCGATATCCTGAAAATCGATTCCGCAACTGTAGGTGTTTTCCTGGCACGCGCCTTGAAAAAGATTCGCACCGCACTGAGCCCTCAGGAAAATTTGAGATGAAGAACTTGGTTCACGAGATACTGTGCTCGCTTCGAGTCCTCGCCGGGCTTCATTCCAGGTACGAGGACCTCTTGGCTTACCGGGACGGCGAATTGGGCCGTGTTGAGCATTGGTGTGTAGAAACTCATCTCCGCCGCTGCCCGCTCTGCCAGCGGGAAGCAAAACTCATCGAAGAGGATCTTCGAACTTTTGTAAGAATGGACCATCAATTCTACGCGAGCGACTTCCTCAATGTGCCGGCAGGCCTGGGGAAACTCCACCAGGCGATCGAAAACTGGGAATCCCAGGGCCTATTGGACGATGAAGTCCCCGAGCTTGACCGGACCATGGGTGAGGCTGGCCTCCGACAGTTGGAGACGGAGTTCGATCTTTACCTTGGAACTCAAGCCACGGCTGCATTTCTATTAAAGGTCGAGAGTGGACAGAGGAAGAGCCCCGGCCTCCTGAAGGAAGCCGAAGCCGTTTTTCGAGACTTCCTCGGGCCCAGCGCGGCGTCGGCAATTACCCAGAGGATTTTATACGCTCAGATGTCAATGAATAAAGCCGGTCAGGGTTCGCTTCCGGCCTGATCACCTATGCATAAAAGGTCGGGGAGATTTCGTCTCGCTTCGCCTTCGCTCTCCGAACTTCTTATCCTCGCCACATCCCTCCACATGTTCGTCGGGGTGGTCACCCATATTCGCTGGTTGCTGGGGGGAGGCGCGGCACTCTTTCGATACTACTTTGCTTATGAGGACCCGCTCTTCCTCGTGTTCTGTACGGTCCTGGAATTCTCGTGGGCCTACCTTGCCTGGAAACAATTCTCTTCCGGACAACTCCTGCGACGGGCCTGGTTGCTCATTATGATCTCCGCCATTTGCCACGTGGTCGGGATGAGCATCAGCCATATCCTCTGCATGGGCTCTTACATTAATCCGTTATACGCTTTCAATGTTTCCTGGTACAAAACCGCCAGCACCTTCCTGCCGCATGTCGGTGCGTTCATTGGGGGACCCCTGCACATGGTTGCCTTGGTCGGCGGCCTTTTCCTCGCCCTCCGCCTGTGTCAACAATTTGGTATCCGGGGAAAACTGAAGGGTCTTGACTGGGTCGTTCTGGGGATTGTTGTCGCTTATACGCTCCAAGTTGCGTATGTCATCATTCGCTTGCGCATGGAAGCTCCCCGGCCACCCCATTTATATGAAGTCATGAATTGGGTGAATGATCCCTTGCTGTGCGTACTTTTATTCCTTGCTTTTTTCCTTCGAAGGTCAGTCGTCCAAATGGGGCGGGGCTACGTAACGAAATGCTGGGGCGCGTATGTTATTGCCATTCTGGGTACCTCAATGGGCAGCATGGGATCGTGGGCCGCGGACTTCGGCTTCCTGCCCTATCCCGAAAGCGCCGTGCTTTGGTACATCTGGCCCGTGATCTACGCGGCATACGCGTTAGGGCCTATCTATCAGGTGGAAGCGACCCATGTTGCCCAAGCGCGCCTGCAAAGCTTTGGCTCGGACTTCAAAACTCAGGCTCCTTAGCAGTCCTGTGAAATCATTCTCCCCGCGGCGATGGATCCGGTTCCCTTGAACCGGCAGAGGCTCTTCGCTTCGCGGTGGGAAGCGCCGGCTGGCGCCAAAGTCATCGTCTTTGCTAAAGACTAAATCAGCGGTGTCTTTGAGCAGTATTTTGACCTTTTCCAAGTCACGATTCCTCGCAGCGTTATGAATCTCCCCGCAGAAAGCGAGCTTGCTCCAAGCCAGCGCAATGTTAACTCTCAAACGGTCAACCATTCTTTCCAAGGGAGGAGAATGGTTCACGCCGGCGGGAGCGGGACGCTCCCGCCCAAGCGGGCAGGATGCCCGCGCTCCCACCGCGCTCCCACCGCGCTCCCAGCCGCCCGGTAAATTCTGCACGCACCACGTAAGGGGGTAATCCTTGCGGGCAGACTGCGCGATCCGCAATTGGCGTTAACATCATGATTCTATGGGGTAAACACCCAATATCAGCTCCTTTGGCAAAGCCTTTGCTCAGTGTCTGTGGGGCTTCATCACTAAAGACAGAACGGACCTCAGGAATGCGGTCGAAGCACCCAATTCTGTTTTGGGAGGTAATCCGATGCGAGTCTTCGGTGATCTCAATGAAGACCCTGCGCCCAATGACCCTTCGGGGTCGAGGGCTGCGGGAATGAACGGAGACCTCAAGGAGAAGGACCCATCACACGCCACCGGCGAAGAACCGGCGGCGGAAGATGAACAAGTGGTCGAGGCTCGCGAACACAGGGGGCTGGGAGCACAGGAGCCGCAGAGAGGCAAGGGAAGCGATTACGTTGGGGGAATTCCGTCGGCCGACCCCCCCACACACCGGCGCGATGGCCGGCGATACGCGGACCGCGCCAGCGATCCGATCGGCGAGCAAAGGCTGGATGCGGCAGGTGACCCGAGCAGCGGAGCATACATATCGCACCGGCGCTCTACCGGAGGGCTGTGGTTCGTCCTCATGGTCCTCTCGCTCGCGCTGCTCGGCGCCAGTGCCTACGGCTATCTGGTTTTGCGCAACAACCACATCCGCGTGGCGCAAGTGCCGGAACTGCTGCGGTCCATCACCAGTCTGGGTGGACGGGTGGATGCTACCGAGGCCAAACTTCGCGACTTGGCGGCCAATGCGGACGGCTTAACCAGCCACTTGGCCGAACTCGATCATAAAATCGATTCCAGCCTGCGCGCGACCCGCAACCAAACACGGGAAATGGTGAGCCAAGCTGCCGGGCACTTGCAGGCAGAATTGGATCAACGCGGTGAAGCCGTGGATGCCCGCTTGCGTAATGTAGAATCAACGCAAAAACAGGACCAAGCGCAACTGGCTCAGCTCAACGAACAACTTCGGGGGCAGGTGGCCAGCCTTCGCGAACAATTGGCCGCCGCCCAGCAGAGCACCGGGCGTGACCTTGCGAACGTGCAGGAACAGGTGAGCAACAATCAGGGCGATCTGCGCACGCTCGCGCAAAACCTTCACCGTGACAAGATGACCTTTGAACTCGTCAAAAACTCTCCCACCGAACTGGCGCCGGGGGTGACTCTGACCATCCTCAAGACGGACGTGAGCTACCAGCGCTTCAACGGGTACATCACTTTGACCAACGAAGGAAAAACGCTCTGGCTCAAAAACCTGAATGCCAAGGAGGCCGTGGACCTTTATTCGCCCCAGTACGACCATCCCTACAGTCTGATTGTGACCGCGGTGAACGAGGATGGGGTCGCGGGCTACTTGCTGCTCCCTGCCGGCGCCTAAGGGGTCGATTGGACAAGATGTCGGCCGTGGCGACCATTTTGATCGCCCTGGTCCACGGTACCTCTCAAATGTGCCTTGAGTTTCCGCATGGGGGTTTGGCAAGCCAAGCGTCGGGCTGCGTCGGATTTCACAATGCAGATTGAATCGCCATTCAAGATCCCGTTCAACCTCAACCTCACGGCAACGCTACTTCTTTCGCGCTCCTCGGTCAGATCATGACCAAGCCGTGGCGGATGCCTAAAGTCACGGCCTCGGTGCGGCTGGCGGCGCCCAACTTCCCCATGACGGAAGCAACGTGGAACTTGACCGTATGGTCGGAGACCCCCAGGCGCGAAGCAATCTCCTTGTTTCCAAGGCCTGCGGCAAGAAGCTGTAGCACTTCAATTTCGCGCGGGGTGAGGGGTTCGACGAGCCCCTCGGCCCCGCGGATCGAAACGTTGCTTGGAACCCGAAGGAGCATTTCCATACTGGGGCCATCGAGCACCACCAGGCCGGCAGCAGCAGCTTCGATGGCTTTCACAATTTCCGGCCCGGGGAGATTGCTGGGAATCACGGCCTTAATTCCCGCCCGAAGCGCTTCTGCGATGGCCTCGGAGGCAGGATTCCGCAGCAGCAAGACGCCCGGCCCTCCTACGGCTGCCCATTCGATGGCCTCACGCGCGGAGTTATCCGCAAGCGTTTCAGCTTCAGCCACCAGGACATCCAGCGGCGATTCCAACGCGGATTCTTTTCCCTCCGCGCGGCGGGGCGCCTCCCCGGCTAATTCAAACTCAGGATGCGCCCGAAGCAGGCTTTCGAGACCCGCCTTCGCGAGGGGAGACGAGGCTTTAACGAGAACGCGAATCATACGACGGTGACTCGGGAAGCGCCGAGGCGAACTGTGACATTCCGGAGTTTGCTCAAATCGTACCGGGCGAATTGCAGGCGGAGCAACCGTTCGCCGCCTCCCTCCAGGGCCTGCTCGAAGTCATCGAGCGAGTTGAGCGGTCGTCCCTCAATTCCCAACAGTATATCGCCCACTTTGAGCGATGCATACTCCGCCGCGCTGCCCTTCGCGACTTCAAGGATGGCGAGCCCCAGGCGTTCGGAACCCTCAGCTCGAACCGCCACGGGACGAACCGTCACACCGAGAGGCGCCTGCTGAAGGTCTCCCATGAGCAACCGAGTCACAGCGTTGCTCGGGACAGCAAGGCCGAGGCCCTGCACCGCCATGGAGTTGACGCCCACCACATTCCCGCGGGCATCGGCCAAGGGCCCGCCGGAATTGCCGGGCGCAAGCTGCACTTCGGCTTGAATCCACTTCGTCGGGCCCAGCCCCGGCCGCCGACCGATGGCATGAACGATCCCGGAGGTTACCGCACCGACAAAACCCAGCGGATTACCCACGGCAATGACCAGTTCCCCCACTCGCAAGTTATCCGAGTTCGCAAGGGTGGCGGGCGTGAGATTGATGGTCGAGATTTTCAGGACGGCCAAGTCGCGCCGGGCATTGAGCGTGCTGAGGGTTGCGGGAAAGGTGCTTCCATCCCAGAGCTGCACCGATAGCCGCGCGTCACTCACCACGTGGGCATTAGTGACGATCACGCCATTCGATTTGACGATGATTCCCGATCCCTGGCCGTGCCGGCCGCTTGTTACCTGGACCGTAGATCGCCGCAACTGTTCGGCAATCTGGCCAAATCCCTCAAGAGACATGGCAGACTCACCTCCCTTGCCGCTCGCCGACCATGATGGTGACCTCTTGGAGCGCGCCGGCGCGAATGATCTTGGCGGTCACTGGTTTTCCTATCACCGCGGAGTCGGAGAAGGATTGGATATCTTCGATGCCCTCGAGAGTCGCTGGACCGAGGCTCACCACGATGTCACCAAGAAGAACTCCCCCCTGATCCGCCGGACCGCCGGGTTCAGCGCTTACCACCATAACCCCGCTTTGGTTGGACAGCGCGAGGCGTGTGCGCAGAGCCTCCGGGATCGCCACAGGTTGAACGCCGATGCCGAGATAGCCGCGGGGAACGTGGCCCTTGGCGAGAAGAGCGCCCACAACTTGATTGACGGAAGAAGCCGGGATGACCAACCCTGCAATCCGCGAAAGGCCGGAGGTGGCGATTCCCAGCAGCCGCCCGCGACAGTCCACTACCGCCCCTCCGGAGGAATTCGGAAAAAGCGTAGCATCAAGCCGGATGTATTGGTCTAAGCGTCCTCCTCGCCATGTCCGCCAGGGGCCGGATACCGCGCTGACGATTCCCAGGCTCGCGTTCGGCCCGCTGTCGGGGGAGCGTCCGAGCACCAGCGCCAATTCGCCAACTTTCGGGGACTGGCCCTCCCCGGCGCGGGCGATAGAAGAGGTGCCGCTTTCCACCTTCAGAAGGGCAATGTCGGTGCCTGAGTCTCGGCCAGCGAGTGTGGCATTAACGGTTTCACCGCTGGACAGGGTTACTTGGATGTCTTCTTCCTGGCGAACGGTGTGATCGGCCGTCACGATGATGCCCGGTCGCCAAAGGACTCCGCTCGAGGGGTAATGAGAGCGAGCATGAACAGCGACAACATCCGTTTGAAACTCTTCCACAAATCTTGCCAGTTCGTTCGAGAGATTGACCATTGAGCTTTGCATTTGTGACCTCCATGAACATTCTGCCGGAGTCAGCATGCGGGTACATCAGCCAGATGGGTAGGTCTTGACCTAGGCAAGAGGTTAGGTTTGTAGGTGCTGCCCCCATTTCGGTCGTAGCGCCATGCTTCAGCCCGGCACGTGCCGTCCTAAAGGGCGGCTCTACGTTCGAATTAGAACGGCACCGGCTTGTGATGCACCTCTCGTGGAGGCCCCGGCGGACGGCAGGCACGAGGCCCGCCCCTACAAAACGGGTTTGGTTGCGTCTCCCCCGCGCAGCGTTAGCCGCTTGCCGAAAGGACACGGGGTTTTGGCAAGAAAGCGGGATTCGTTGGGTATGACCCTGATCCAGGTTCAAACCGTCCAGCCCCTGCGCAGCTCCCTATGAAACCGTCCGGACCTCCGCGAAAGCTGGGATCGGTCCCCGCTAGTATGCTCTGTCAAGGTAAGTCAGTCCTTGTGCTTGTCTACCACGTGTGGAGTATAATCCACGCCATGTTCCGACGCGATTTCCTTTACAGTTTGATTGCCGGAAGTACCTTGGCGCAGCTCGCTCAATCTCGGCCACCGCAGCCGCAGGCGGCAAGCGGGATTTTTCTCGAGCGGCCGCTGGCCGGCCAACCGCACAAGGGGAAGGTTCTTCTCGCCATCGAGGCCCATTCCGACGATGTATCACTGGAGTCCTCGGGCACCGTGGCCAAACTGATCGAAGAAGGGTACACGGGCTACCTTGTCCGCGCCACCAACGACGATATGGGGGATGCCCCGGGGCTGGGCACGCCAGGAACGATCGGTGACAACGTGCTCGGCAACGAGCGCGACAACGCGGAAGTGGCGCGGGTTCTGGGCTGCCAGAAGCACTTCGACCTGAACTACAGCAACCACCGCATGGCCGATGTTTCGGTGAACGAGCTGATCAGCCGCCTCATTTTTCTCATCCGGTTGCTGAAAGCTGACACGGTCGTTTGCTGGGATCCCTGGGCGCACGACGAAGAGAATCCGGATCATTACATGGTCGCCAAAGCTACGGAAGCGGCGTGCTGGATGGCCGGCCGTGACCATGATTACGCCGAGCAATTCGCCGCCGGCCTGGCTCCCAAGGAAGTACAGGACAAGTACTACTTTGCCCGGCGGCCGGAGATCACACGCGTGGTCGATATCAGCAAGCAGATCGATAAGAAAATCGAAGCGATCCGGGCTAACCAGGCGAAAGGGCCCGGCGGCCACTATGGATCCCATCTGCGGGCGGAATTGGCGCAGCGCCATCAGTCCCTGCCTCTGCTGGGCGACGACGATGCCACCGCCGATCGCAATTATATTAAGGAATTCCTGTTGGGACACGACCGCGAGTTGGGCAGGCAATACGGCGTTGAGTATGCCGAAGCATTCCACTACATTCCCCCGGGCGCTTCCGGCGCGGATCTGGATCCCCGCGTCGAGAAGTACGTCAAAGAACATGCCGTCCCATCGAAGTAATCCATGACCAGCCCTGAGAATCTGAACCGGCACGAACTGCCCCGCAAGCTGGGGTGGCTTGATGCGACCATGATCGTGGTCGGGATCGTGATCGGGTCGGGCATCTTCTTGCTTCCGAACCTGATCGCTCAAAACCTGCACTCAAGCGGGGCAATTCTCTCGGCCTGGGTCATCTCGGGCGTGCTTTCCTATTTTGGCGCCCTGGCTTACGCGGAGCTGGGAGCGATGATGCCCGCGACCGGCGGGCAGTACGTCTATCTACGCGAAGCTTACGGCCCGGCGTGTGCCTTCGTTTGCGGCTGGACCTTCATGCTGGCCGTGCTGTCAGGGGGCATTGCCTTTCTGGCCGTGACCTTCTCGATTTATGCCGGCCAGTTCGTTCACCTCACGCCCGTGACGTCGAAACTCATTTCCTTGACGCTGATTGCCGTACTGTCGGCCGTCAACTACGTGGGAGTCCGGGAAGGCGCGATCGTGCAAGTCACATTCACGTTTCTGAAAGTCGCGGGCTTGCTACTGCTCATCGGGGGCGCGTTCTTAAGTCACATCGTGGTCCCAGCCGTCCAGCCGGCAGTGCCATCCGCATTTTCGCTCCCGCAGTTTGGCACGGCAATGATCGCCTGCTTGATGGCGTATAACGGTTGGACCTACATCAGCTTTGTGGCCGGAGAGGTGAAGCAGCCGGCCCGGAATCTTCCCCGGGCTTTGACACTGGGGATGGTCGGGGTCATGGCGTTGTATGTGCTCGCCAACGTGGCTTATCTGAAGGTCATGACGATCCCGCAGATTGCAGCGACCGCCCGAGTGGGGGCAGCGTTGGCCGAGCGCACTATGGGACCGATTGGCGCCACGCTGGTTTCGGTCACCGTGCTGATTTCAATTGTGGGAGCGATCAACGGCTGCATCCTCACTGCGGCGCGTATCCCTTTCGCCCAGGCTCAGGACGGCCTCTTCTTCCGCCGCTTCGGCCGGGTGCACCCGCGATTCGAGACGCCGGCCTTTGCCATCGTGCTGCAAGGCCTGTGGACAGCCGTGCTGGTGGTCAGTGGGTCCTACGAGAATCTGTTTTCCTACTCGATGGTGGCAGCCTGGATTTTCTATATGCTCAGCGTGGCGGCCGTATTCGTTCTGCGCCGCAAGCAGCCGGACCTGGCACGCCCCTACCGCATGTGGGGCTATCCGTACACCTTGGGCGCGTTCATGCTGGTTTCGGTATGGTTCGTCGTGAATGCCTTCGTCACCACACCCGGCCCGTCCTTTACGGCGCTCGGCATCATCGCCACAGGCATACCTATGTACTTAATCTGGCGCAAACCGGCGCAACAGATGGACGCAACTGTAAAAGGAGAAGTTGAATCGTGAAGGTCGCCTCTCTGCGCGTCGACGGCAAGATGGCGGGATCGATCGTCGCCTAGGAACTGGCGACGACCAGCCACCGGCAACCTAATTGTTTCATGGTATGGCCCCAATTCAAGCGAGGAAGTTCTTTACCCCGGTGTACCGCGCCACGGCGTCCATATCGATCGTGACACCTAATCCTGGCCGCGCTGGAATCGGCAGGGTGCCGTCGGCATTCAACTTCCATCCTCCGACAGCGATCTTATCGATAAAAGGCGACTCGGGTAAGTACTCGACCAGGTCAACCTCCGGCAATGCCGAGGCGAGTTGCAGGTCCGCCGCCAGTCCCAAGGCAGTGTTCCATCCGTGAGGAATCATGCGCACGCCGTTTTCACGGGCCATCCAACCAATGCGGCGCGACTCGCTGAGTCCGCCCACTTTCGTCGCGTCCGGTTGGACGATGTCGAACGCGCCCGCCTGAAGCCAAGGCTGGAACGATTGACGCCGAGTCAGGACTTCGCCGCCCGCGATCGGCACCGGAGACTGCCGCCGCAAGGCCACATAATCTTGTAGGCTGTCCGGCAACAACGCTTCCTCAAACCATGCGACCTCATAGTTGGCCAATATGTGCGAGGTGTTCAAGGCCCACTTGAAATCTTGCGGCCAGAAGGCGTCACTGGCGCCCGCATCGACCATCAGCCGGCAATCCGCTCCAATCGCCTCTCGCGCGGCGCGGACAATGGCCTCGTCCGTGGCTTTATTGCGGCGCCCAAACGGTCCCCAGCCAATTTTGAAGGCACGGAAGCCTTGCGCTTTGAGCGGAAGAAGCCGATCCGCCATTTTCTCTGGCTCTTCCATGAGCAGCGAGGCATAGGGCATGACACGTTCCCGGTAACGGCCTCCCAGCAACCGGCCCACGGGCTGGCCAGTGGCTTGCCCGAGAAGGTCCCACAAGGCAATATCGATTCCACTGATGGTATGCGTGATGGAGCCGCCGCGCCCCATCCAGAACGTATTCTGGTGCAGAATCTCGCTGACCCGCTCTGGCTCCAGAGCGTTCTCCCCCGTGTAAAATGGACGAAGGACGGTGAGCGCGCCGCGCACAAGTTCGTCGTTGGTAAACGCGCTTCCCCATCCCACCAAGCCTTCATCCGTGAGCACAGCAAGGAGGGTATGGATGCAGTCTTCCGGCTTCGGTTCGTTGGCCCAACCTCCCAGCGGTGTTTCTCCCCGCAAGCCCGCGGAACGGATTTCCCGAATCTTCATGACAAGCCCCCCCTTTCATTTCCCGGAAAGAAACAAGGCCTGGGTGTTCCTAACTCCTAGTACTGTGGAAAATCTTCCGCAGCGCCCTTGATTGAACTCTCAATCGCATTGTATGGCATCAAAATCATCCAGGCTGATCGGAGGAAGCCTGCCCTTTTTTACTTTCGAACGATCTGTCGCGGTCAATTCCAACCTCCCGATTCTGATGGACCACGATTCCAGAAACGGGCAGCTATCCTACCCCAATCCGGGTGGGTTTTCATGCCGATTCCATGCGATGTTGAACAAGGCATACCGCTGCGAATATCCACTGCGGTATCTTCCAGCTTGCCGGCGACGGTATTGATACGGCAAAGCACCAACTCTTGACTTCTTTCAGGCCCGGTTCGTTTCAGACCTTGGAGGACGGCCAGTCTATCGATATTGGTAACTGATCGACAGGCACAAGAGGGCGTGCAGGGTGCAAGACTGCCCGGTCCAGGCTGGACGAGTTCTGGATTTTACCGTGAAGCGGAAGCGATTTTATGGGGAGCGGATGGTGGGCGTACTCAAGCAAGCGGTGCTAAGATGTATGCAGAGGTTGCCATGAAGCCGTGCCGCCGCAACCCACCCCAGAGCCTCGCGTGGTTCCTAATTATGTTCGTCCTGTTCCCCCCCACCCTTTCTTTCCTGCCAGTGGGCAGGTCTGAGACGGGGGAGGAGCGTTCCCGCGCGGACTCGGCAGAATTGCCGGAGACTCGTGAGGCACGGGAGCGAATGATCCAAGAGCAGATTCTCGCTCGCGGGATTCGCGACCCACGCGTCTTGGAAGCCCTTCGAAAGGTCCCGCGCCACGAGTTTGTGCCGCCGGAGATGCAGCCCTCCGCCTACGAGGACTCGGCTCTGCCCATCGGCCTCGGGCAGACCATCTCTCAGCCCTATGTGGTGGCCTTCATGACGGAGGCCCTGGAATTGCAGCCCCAGGATCGCGTGCTCGAAATCGGCACGGGTTCAGGCTACCAGGCAGCGGTACTGTCGCTCCTGGTGCGCGAGGTTTATTCCATGGAGATCGTGGAGCGGCTGGGCAGGGAGGCAGAGACGCGGCTGAAGGAAATGGGCTATGCGAACGTACGCGTGCGGATCGGCGATGGTTACCGCGGCTGGCCGGAAGCGGCGCCCTTCGACGCTATCATCGTAACGGCAGCACCGCCCGACGTGCCGCCCGCGCTCGTCGCGCAACTCCGGCCGGGAGGCCGCATGGTGGTTCCGGTGGGCCGCTACGAGCAGGAATTGATCCGTCTGCGCCGCACGGCGAAAGGCCTGGAACGCGAGAGCCTGCTGCCCGTGCGCTTTGTTCCTATGGTGCCCGAAGGTGAAAGAGCGCCGAAGTAGCACTCCCGTTCCGTTTTCCTATAACGTTGTCTTCTCTTGTTCGAGCTTTCAGTCAGCCGGGGGTCCTGTTCTCATGCCGGTCGCCGCGACTTCCGCGAGCCGAGAATTCAGCCCTGCCTACCTCACTTTATTTGAGAGCGGTGAGCTGAAGAGCCGCGTCGACCGCGCCGTCAAATCTCTGCGCTGTTGCACGGGCTGTCCGCGGGACTGCCGGGTCGACCGCCTCCAAAACAAATTCGCGGTTTGCCGGACCGGACGCTATGCCATGGTAGCGAGTCATTCGCCGCACCACGGCGAGGAGGATTGCCTCCGCGGCTGGCGCGGCTCGGGGACGATCTTCTTCTCCGGCTGCAACCTGCGCTGTGTCTTCTGCCAGAACTTCGATATCAGTTGGCAACTGCGGGGGACGGCCGCGCCGCCGGAACGGCTGGCCGCCATGATGCTCGAACTCCAGGATCAAGGTTGCCAGAACATCAACTTCGTGACACCGGAACACGTGGTCCCGCAGATCATCGAAGCCCTGCCCGTCGCGATCGAGAAGGGACTCCGTCTGCCACTCGTTTACAACACCAGCGCCTACGACTCGAGCGAAAGTCTGCAATTACTCGACGGGATCGTCGACATTTACATGCCCGACTTCAAATACTGGGATAGCGAGATCGCCCGCAAATACTCACGGGCGCCTGACTACCCGCAGGTGGCGCGGCGGGTGATCAAGGAAATGTACCATCAGGTGGGTGACCTTGCGCTCGACGAGCACGGCTTCGCGAAGCACGGATTGCTAATTCGTCATCTGGTGATGCCGCGAAATATTGCCGGCACGCGCCACGTCGTGAACTGGATCGCCCAGGAGCTTTCGCCCACGACTTGCATCAACGTGATGCCGCAGTACTATCCGGCAGGAAAAGTCACAGGTCAGGAATATGCAGAGATCGGCCGGCGCGTGACGCAGGCCGAGTACGAGCAGGCGCTCGATGAGGCCCGCCGTGAGGGCCTTCGGTGCCTGGACCCATGAGAGGATCGCAGACGAGAGCGCCCAGTGATTGGACCGCTGACCCCGGGACCTCACCTGGGTGACCGCGTGTCACACCGTTGAATGCACGGGAGGAGATTCTGATGCGATTTCATGACTTTTGCTTTGGCTCACTTAGAATTGATGACACCGTCTATGAGCACGACGTCGTCGTCGATCGCGGGAAGATTCGGAAGCGCGACAAGAAGCCGTCCAAGAAATTCCGCGATGAGTTCGCGCACACTCCTCTTTCCGTCAGAGAGGACATACCGTGGAAATGCCGTCGCCTTGTTGTGGGCACAGGTGCCCACGGAGGTTTGCCGGTGATGAAAGACGTGAGGCGCGAAGCCGAGGAGCGCGGGATCGAACTGTTTGTTCTTCCCACTCCCAAAGCCATCGAGATGCTCAACAAGGACATCGATGACACGAACGCAGTCTTACACGTCACGTGCTAACCCCAAAGGTTCTGGCTATGCGGCTCTCGGCGGGGCTCTCGCCACTTCTCGCCGCTACGCCGCCAACGAAATGCGGAGGTTATGTATCCTTATGAGCGCGGCGCGGTTCCGCTTTTATGCCGAACTGAACGATTTTCTCCCTGATGAGAGCCGGGGGAAGGACCTCACGCGTTATTTTAGCGCCGGCGGTTCAGTGAAGGACTTCGTCGAGAGTTTCGGCGTGCCTCATACCGAAGTGGACCTCGTGCTCGCCAACGGCAAGCCGGTCGACTTCTCTTATCCGGTGCGTAATGGAGACCGGGTGAGTGTGTATCCTGTCTTCGAGTCTTTGGATATCTCGTCAGTCACGCGCGTACGCCCGGCCCCCCTGCGTGCGCTGCGATTCTTGCTGGATGTGCACGTCGGACGGCTGGCGGCCTATCTGCGCATGGCGGGGTTCGATGTGCTCTATGGCAACCAAGCCTCCGATGACGATCTGGCGAGCATCGTGGCGCGCGAGAGACGAGTGTTGCTGACCCGGGATCGTTATCTCTTGATGCGAAACGCCGTGGATCGGGGCTATTGGGTCCGCTCCACCGAACCGAAACAGCAGTTGCTCGAGGTGGTCAAACGTTTTGACCTCACCGGTTCCATGCGGCCGTTCACCCGCTGCCTGGACTGCAATACCCTCCTGGAGAAAGCTAGCCGGGAATCCGTATTAGAGCGGTTACCACCCAAGATAAGAGACAAGGACGTCTTTCGCCTCTGCCCGAGCTGCCAGCGCGTTTACTGGGAGGGATCGCATCATGAGAGAATGAGCAAATTGCTCCGCTGGGTGAAGGCAAATGTTCCACCACCTCCCGTGGCGTGAAGTTCGTCTCAGGCGGCGGGCCTGAGGCATCGAATCACCGGACCCCTTGCGTCGACACTCTTCTCGGTCGTTCCATCATGGCTCCGGCAATGAATAACGCCAAGGCGAGCCCCTGCAAGATGATTTCCGGCTGTACACGGAGATGCACTTCCGGCGTGATAAAGGGCCGCATATAAACCATGCCTTCCAGCGTTCCGGGAGCGGCGACGGTCGCCGCCCAGAAACCCAGCACCAAGTAGAGACTAGCAACATAGAGGAACCGTTTCAGGAACGGCCACGCCTTCAGGATGTCGTAAAGCGGATAGAGAACTGCGGCAATGAGGATACCCCGCAAGATTTCAGCCGGCAGAAACCAATTAACTACGTGGGCCCACAATCCCATATCCGCTTCCGTGCGCATGAAAACCGCAAAAATCGGATCGCGTCCCTCGTAGTAGGGCTTGGTGAGCAGTGGATAAAACACCGCCCCTGCCAGGAAATAAGTGGTCACCTGTGCAGCGATGACCTTGGCAACGAAGCTCAGAAAGCGCGTTTTGTTCATGGGGAGACTCCGTCCAGCACGACGTGCGGATGATTGGACGCTTTTGATTATAGTGCGATCCGCTCAGTTGCGTAACGCGCACACGGAAATGTGCCGCCCCCCCCTCAGTCTACTGCTACAAGTCCCTATCCCATTAATGACTTCCAGAGCAATTATCGCGGTTGGAATCAGACGGGTCTGGCAAGTGCTTGCGAATGAGTGGCTGGAAGGCAGGGATTCGAACCCCGATACGCAGATCCAGAGTCCAGAAGCAAATTTCTATCCTGTTGGTTTGCCATGTACTTTCCCGCACTCTGCCTCCCGGTTTTGCACTTCTCAAGGCGTGGCTTAGCGGGGATCTCAGTCTGCTGCGTCTTCCCGCTCACCTTGCCGCGCACCGTCTCCTGCCAGTTCATCACCCGCTTCTCATGCACTTTTCGAGGTTTCAGAACCCACGGGGTTCTGATTCCGTGGAGGCGGCGGCACCTCACACAAGATCGCAGTGATATTGCCGTGACCGCCCTCATCGTTGGCACGATCCACCAGCTGCGTCACAGGTTGACGCATCGTGCCATCGGAGACCAGGACCGATTCGATGTCCTGCTGCGGGAGTGCCTCCCACAAGCCATCGGAACACAGGAGGATTCGATCTCGAGGCGCCAAGTCGGCGTGATTGACGTCCGGCCATACGCCCGAAGGCATACCGATCGCCTGCAGAACCTCATTCTTGTTCGGATGGACGCGGGCCTCTTCGGATGTTAGTTCACCCACCTCGACGAGTGCGGCTACGGTGGAATGGTCCCGAGTTACCTGATATAGAACATCTCCACGCTGGATGTAACATCTGACATCGCCAACGTGGCAAGTCTCCAGGCCACTGACGAGAGAGGCGACAGCAAGCGCGCGCCCCATCTCTCTGGTGCCTTCCTCTGCCGGTGCCAGCCGGGTAGGCGAACTGACGACCGGATCGGATTTCAGCGACAGGAGAGGCAGGGGCGGGAATAGTGTCCGAGGCCCGGGTCAAAGGAGGATCAGTTTCGAGTTTAGGATTCTGCGGGGAGGCACAACCGGCCCGTTCCATGGGCCGTGGAAGCACCCAGCACTGAAAACTTGATTGTGCCTTGCATTCAGAAGCGCTTGGGTGTACGTTACTCTCCAGGGGAAAACTGAAAACGGAGATTCTGGCTTACATGACTCCTCATCCGCCCTGGTCCCCCGGGCCCTCTCCGAGGGGAGTAGGCCCGGAGGATCAAGGCGGATGAGGGGTTCATTATCAGCCAAATTGAATTGGAAGAACTTCCAAGGAGTAAATCATGCGAACACGTCACCGGAAACTGACGTTTTTCGGACTCGTGATGTTCACCGGGTTCGCGGGTTTTGCTCTCGCGATGGGGCGAATACCAAATGTCGTCGGCGAGGTTGTTAATTCGTCCAACGCGACAGTGGAAGGGGGCACGTTGTTATCCAACTGTATGATCTTTTCTGGAGACGCCATAAATGTTGGCGAGGGCGGGTCGGTGCTCCTTAGTTTTTCTCCTACAGGCCGGGCATCTCTTGCGGGGTCAACCCAGGTGCGGTTTAGTGGCGCTGAGGGTAATATCGTAGCGCAACTTCTTTCGGGAACCCTAGCCGTCAAGAGGGAGAATAAGGACGCCTTCGTGGTGAAGACTTCCACGCACAGAGTCGAGCCAAAAGGCGAGGGGATGGCCGAGTTCCTGGTGGCGCTATTGCCCGACAAAAGAACGATTGTCGAAGCCCAGCATGGTAAGGTCGCGATCACCGAGACCCGATCCGGCGAGAGCTACACACTTGCCGAGGGGCTATTAGCTGAGATCCCTGCATCTCCATCGGGATTCCAGGGACAGGCAGAGGAGCAGGGCGAGGTGATTGGCAAAGTCATCAACTCTGCGGGAGCGACCCGGAATGGGAACCCCCTTCCCGCCGATGGGTGGATCTATAACGGCGACGCGGTTGCGACGGGGGCAGCCGGCCGCATCGTAATTCAATTGTGGCCCGCAAACCAAGTCACTCTCAACGAAAACACCACTGCCAGCTTCACCCGACCCGTGGATCGAGTCTGGCTGCACCTTCAGAACGGCACAATTGTGTCTGAGAATTCAGGCGAGAGCACTGCCCTCGTTGCGACGACGAAGTTTCACATCGAACCCACCTCGGCAGCGCCTTCGAAGATCATGGTGGAAATTAGGGCTGACAATAGCACCTCTATCGAGTCCGCATTCGGCGATATCAGAATCGGCGAAATCCCATCAGGACAGTCATACCTCTTGCCGGCGGGAAAGAAGGTACTGGTTCCAGCGAACGCGTCAGGCATCCCCGGGTTACAGCCGTTTCGAGCAACCACCGCCCCAACATCAGCACAAAGCCCAACGCCCACGCCGCCGCACCCTCCGTCGGCCCCGGGATCAAATTCCCATACCACTCTCATCATACTGGCGATTGCGGCTGGAGGGGGAATTGCGGGGGCCGCAGCCGCCTTGTCGGCTGGGGGGGGTGGCGGCGGTCAGCCCGTAAGCCCCTCTGCCCCGTAGTAACACAGTTTCCATTTCGACTTGTCTCGGTGAAGCTCGCGCATGTTCTATTTGACCTGCCCCCATTTTCTGTACCGTTGAAACTCTCGATGAGAGCATCCTGCCTCGGCTTCCCCGGCTCGATGAAGGGCAGCCTCACGCCATGTTCGTAGGCCCATACGTCCAGCGCCTGGCCTGCAAACTCCGGCCCTTTGTTCATCACAAGAATCTGCAGTAATCCTCGAAACCCTCGCAACCGCTCCAGCACGCGCACCACCCGTGCGCCCGTAATCGCCGTGTCCACTTCCGCCACCAGCCATTCACGATGGAAGTCATCCACGATGTTCAGGCTCCGAAACTCACGTCCCGCACTCAGAGCATCGGAAATAAAATCCATCCATCGACCAGCGCTCGTTCTGTCGGGTCGGGATCGCCAGAGCCTGACGTTCCACGGCCCCGATCCGCTTGCGCTTCCGCTGCTGCTCATAGCCACAGCTCGTCCGGGCCATTCCTACCAGCCGGCACGCCTGCCGCGCACTCAACCCATACGCTCGCCGAATCACGCCCATCGCCTCGCGCCGGCCCGTGGGCGCTAGAACTTTTTTGCCCGCACCGTCTTCAATGCTTGGCTGTCCAGCCTCAGGTCTGCACCATCTGCTTCAACCGCCGATTCTCCTCTTCCCACTGCCGCAGCCGCCGCGCCGCGCTCACCTTTAAGCCCCCGTACTTTACCTTTCCTTTGTAATTCGTCGCGCTGCTGATCCCATGCTGCCGGCAAATATCCGCCGCCTTCATGCCCGCTTCGGCCTGCTTCAAACACTCCTATAATCTGCTCCTCCGGGAACTGGCTCTGCCTCCTCTCCGGCCCTTCTCTAGGCTTCTATACCCTGGGAGAACTCTCTTTTACACAGGTACTGTTTTCGGGGGGCAGGTCAGCCAGCATGGGGAGTTCGGGTTCGACATCGAGCCCGCTGGTGGCAGACGTTAGGGTGAGGGGACGGTTGCGGCAGTTTCGTTCGAGGCTGCGCTTTGGGTGACATCATTCGCGCCTAGACGCCCCGCCCCGATCGGCCCCATAACCCTTGTCGTGAAGCGTGCAGGAACGCGTAGTGCGGGAAATCCGCACGCTACGTGTGATGTGGCGGGGGCTGGAAACGGAACTCTGGAGGCATTTCGGAGCTACCGCGCCAGTCCCCGACCTTACCACCCGCCACAAAGATGCGGGCAATCATACCTGCGACGTCCTCGACTTCCTAGAACCGGCCCTCCCCCTCAGGTTGTTCTCGTAGTTCAATACAGGCCGCCTTATATCCGATTCCAAGCACAACGGCAAAAATCAGCGCGTTTGCAGGGATTTGCAGGTTGAAATCGGTCGCACTGTGAATCAACAATGCCAATGTACTTCCAATACATCCGAGAGTAACGGAACGCCGGAAGCGCCGGGTATCGTTCAAGAAACCCATAATCATTTTGAAGAACAGATACAGGATCGGTAAGAAAAGCAACGCTGCGCCTAGCAGGCCGGTGTCGGAAGCAATTTCGAAGTAGTCATTATGCGCATGGTCCACGTAGCCATCGACAAAGACGGTTTGGTGCCGCCGGAAAGCCGTACCGAAGGTTCCCAATCCAGTCCCCACCAGGGGATGATCGCGGACAAGGCGCGAGGCGTCTTTCCAGATTGCGATCCTACCTTCCAGTTGGAGATAGCCCGGCTCCCGTAGATGCTCGAAGCGGGCTAGAACGGGATCGAGTCCAATCCACAGTCCGTAACCCACGATACAAAGCGAAACGAGGAAGAAGCCCAGCATCCAGGTTTTCCGCTCGGCCTTGACCTGCGCCAGTAGGACTATGAACACGATGCTGAACGCCGTTGCCAGGATTCCACCCCGAGAGCGCGAAAAGGTAACCGCCACGACCACGATGACCGTCAAGTAGAAATAAAAAACCGATCGGACGCCCGCCGAACTTCGTTCCGCAGGGACGCGCCAGTTCAGCTCATCCTGCCGTCTCTCTGACCAGACTTGAAATGAGTAGAAACCCGACGCGAGCACAAAGGGAAGGGTCAGCTCAAGAAGGCCCGCAAAGTGATTGGGGTTGATGTAAGTCC
Source organism: Terriglobia bacterium (assembly GCA_050010335.1). Lineage (GTDB taxonomy): Bacteria > Acidobacteriota > Terriglobia > UBA7540 > UBA7540 > Bog-366. The sequence goes on along the minus strand of JBEKLF010000004.1, from coordinate 65,014 downwards.
CGGTGGCCTCCTCTAAGTTGAATTTCTTGGTATAAGTGAAGATTTTCTGCCAGCCCGCCAAATACTGGATGATCCCATACGCTGCCTCAAGACAGCCCAAGAAAATCAGTGCCCGGACCAAAGCGTTCCTTCTCTTTCCGGAATCAAAGAGGTGGGCAGCAATCAGGAAGGCACTGAGGTAGGCAAGAAATTTGACTAAGGCCAACTCGGTGTCATGCGGGGAGATACTCAGGGTCGCCCAAATCCATTTGCCGTCCGAAAGGCCAGCAAGGCCGGGGGCCAGTTGACGCGTCGGTGAGAGCGTGACGATGAATCGTGAAGGGAGCGGAATTAACTGGAGTACACACAGGAGAGCAAAGAGGACTGGCCATGCAGGCAACATCAGGCCAATATTGCCTTGCCACGTCTGCTTCAGCAGGAGCATGAGTACGGCAAGGAACAGAACCACTTCCATCAGGGAATACGTGAGGGGTTGGACACCGCCAAAGGCAAGCGCCGCTCCGATGATTGCAAGCGCCAGTGTCAACTCGATTAGTTTGTTCATTTACTTGGGTGGGACAGTTCTTGTGTTCTCGTCGTATACCGGAGAAAAACCCAGTCTCATTTCCCGGAGGGCCTTATACACTTGCTTACTATCATTGCGTTGGGCAACATTCACCAAACGGGTTACATCTTTGAGAACCGTTCCGGTGTCGAAAGCACGAGGGGCCAGCATTGACAGTTTCTCGAACGGTGTCAAGGACACGTTGTCGTCAGGTCCAACCAACTCCTCGGCGAGTTTTTCCCCGGGACGCAATCCGGTTATGGAAATCTCAATGTCCTTTCCAGGTTCATATCCAGACAGCAGGACCATTTCTCGGGCCAAGTCCATGATATTGTGGGGGTTGCCCATATCCAGGATGAAGACTTCACCATGCTGTCCCAGGGTCCCGGCACTTAGGACTAGCTGGGCGGCCTCCGGAATCGTCATAAAAAACCGAACCACATCGGGATGGGTCACGGTGATCGGGCCGCCTTCCGCAATCTGTTTCTTGAACAAAGGAATGACACTTCCGCGACTTCCCATCACGTTGCCAAAGCGCACACAGGAAGAAGGCAGCTCTCCCCCATTCGCATAGGCTTGAACCAACATCTCTCCGACGCGCTTCGTAGCGCCCATGATGCTAGTCGGATTCACGGCCTTGTCGGTGGAAATGAAGACGAACCGTTCCACCCTGGTCTCGCGACAGGCATCCAACAATGTCTTCGTGCCGAACACATTATTCAACACGGCTTCGCAAGGGTGCTTCTCCATCAAGGGAACGTGCTTGTGGGCGGCAGCGTGGAAGACCACTTCCGGCTTGAACTCTGCAAAAAGCGCAAAAAGCCTCCCCTCGTGCCTTATGTCCGCGATCTGAGTCTCGATGCGGGTGCCAGGAAACCTGAGGATTAACTCTTGCTCCAACTCGTAAATGGAGTTTTCATCCTTGTCGAGGATAGCAATCGATTCGGGGTTGAGAGGCAGGAGTTGCCGGACCAGTTCGCTTCCAATGGACCCTCCAGCTCCTGTTACAAGAATTCTCTTGCCGGCGTAAGCCTGACGGACCCCTTGATCAAACTCCACCATTTCAATGCTGTCCCGCCCGAGGAGGTCCTCAATATGAATCTCACGTACCTGGCTGATGCTGACTCGTCCCTCCGCAATTTCTTGTAAGCTCGGAACAATCTTGGCGGGTATAGGGATCTGCGCGCATTTCGCGAGGATCGCGGCTAGAGTCTTATGCCTTGCAGTAGCAATGCTGATGATCACTTCATCGACGCGAGATCGGCGGACAAGCTCTCCCAGAGTTTGACCGGTACCCAGAACCTTAATACCAGAAATAACCGCCGCGACCTTCTTCGGATCGTCATCGACGAATCCAATCACTTCCGTCTCGCCGTGGTTCTTCAGCTCTTTCAACAGCAGAATGCCAGCTCTTCCCGCCCCGTAAAGGATCACTCTCTTTGGAGGCTGGTCAGGTGCGAGAGTCACCTTCTGGCTGCGTTCATAAAGGGTCCTGCGCAGGGCACGAACGCCGAGGGATCCAGTGAGAGAGAGCAGATACTCGAGCGCAATGATCCCGAGGGGAAGATGAGCCCACTGAGAGAAAATCACGTCCTCGGGGTAGAACAGGCGCACAGCAAGAAGAACGGCCGTAACTATGGAGAGGGATCGTCCGATGACAATGGCGTCCGCTAGGGAGACATACCTCCATATAAGGCGGTAAATCCCAAGTCGCCAGTTCACCAAAAGACGAGCAGCAAGCACATAGGGAAACCATAACAGGAACTGTTTAGTTACGGCCCAGGCAGGGACCCCTTCGAAGCGGATAAGGTAGGCTGCCGCGAAAGAAAAGGTAAAGATAACGGCGTCGATGATGAGCTGATTCGTTCGAGTGTAGAGATCGAATTTGTGTTTCACGCTTTAGAATCTTCTCTCTTTCCCTTCGGGGGCCCTAGTAAGTTTCTAAGGGTAGAAAGGATGAGATTGATATCCATTGCGAAACTAGCTGTTTGATAGTACACGAGGTCTAGCTCCAGCTTGCGTGCTAGTACGGTGCTGACATACAAGTTCTCTCTGTCGGGGTCGGTGGCAAGTAGCTTCTCCTCCTCAATGAACTTCAAAGAGGCGGGTCCGGTTAGGCCCGGCTTGAGTTCGAGCAGTTTCTTTTGCTCGGGGGTGTAGGTTGCCACGTACTCCGGAAGCTCCGGACGCGGACCGACAAAACTCATTTCCCCTCGCAGGACATTGAACAATTGTGGGATCTCGTCGAGTTTCGTCTTGCGGAGCCATTTCCCAACTCTAGTGATGCGGCAGTCGCCTGCCGCCGTAAGTCTAGGGCCTTTTTGGCCCGCGTCGCGAACCATCGTCCGAAGTTTGAATATCTGGAAAGGCTTGCCTTGCTCTCCGATCCGCCACTGGCGGAAGACGACAGTCCCGGGTGAGTCAAGATAGATCGCTATTGCACAGAATCCTAGAATCGGGCTGGTGGTGATCAAGCCGACCAGGGCGCCCAACACGTCAAGGATTCTCTTCCCATGCTGGAGGTAGAACGTATTTCGACGGTCGATTGGTACCTCTTGCCTGGTTTCCTTCAAACTCCAGGGTTGCATCTCCGAGTATATTCCTGTTTCTTGCCCAGCCTACGAACCCTTCCTGCTATAGCTCTCGGACGACAACTCGGCATTGCTCAGCATCACGGCGGACACCCGTGTCGCGGCTGGAGTTGGATTTCGCCGTCATCTGCGACACTTCTGTACAATATCAATCAGACTCTCAATCACGCGGTCGACGTCATTATCTGTCATGCCGGGATAGATGGGCAAGGAAATACAGCGCTCAAAGTAATTCTCTGCCACTGGGAACTGCCCTGCGCGATATCCCCACTGCCTTTGGTAGTAAGGATGGAGGTGCAAGGGAATGAAGTGCACTGCTGTCCCGATTCCGCGATGATGCAACTCTTCGATAACTTGGTCGCGATGGATGCCCAATACATCGGACTCCACCAGGATGACGTAAAGATGCCAAGCGTGTTGGACGTGGGGCGCCACCCGCGGCGTTCGATAAGCATCCAACATGGAGAGGCCTTGGTTGTACCTTTCTGCGATAGCCACGCGCCGTCGCCACATGGCGTTACACTTGCCAAGCTGTGCCAACCCCAATGCAGCCTGAAGATCTGTCAGGTTGTACTTAAACCCAGCTTCCAAAACCTCGTAACGCCAGGAACCTTCGGCACTATAACGCTTCCAGGCGTCGCGGCTAATGCCATGAAGACGCATCAGTCTGATCCGTGAAGCCAACCTCTCGTCATTGGTGGTCACCATCCCCCCTTCACCGGTAGTTATGGTTTTTGTGACGTAGAAGCTGAAAGCGGTCAGAGGGCCTAAAATACCGACGTAACGACCACGATACTTTGCAGGTAGCGCGTGAGCAGCATCCTCGATGGTCAGCAGTCCTTTTGCTGTAGCCAACTCAAGCAGCGCAGTCATATCACAGGGATGGCCCGCGAAGTGAACGGGGATGACGGCGCGCGTCTTGGCTGTAATCTTCTTCTCGGCATCATGGACGTCCAGGTTGAAGTAGCAGGGCTCGGAGTCAACTAAGACCGGCTTGGCCTTGAAATAGGCAACCACCTCAGCCGTGGCCGTAAAGGTCAGCGTTGGCACCAGGACTTCTTCACCTTCTTTGAGCCCAATGGCATCCAGGGCGAGGTGAAGCGCGGCTGTGCAGGAATTCACAGCCACCGCATAGCGGCACCCGGTGAAGAGGGCGAATTTCTCCTCAAACTCCCGCGTTTTAGGACCCGTCGTCAGCCACCCAGACCGTAGGACCTGCGCCACTCCCTCAATCTCTTCCTCGCCGATCGAAGGTTTGTGAAAGGGAATGAAGTCGTCGTTTGGCATGTGGCACCCACAAGTTGATCACTCTTGTCCGCTCGGCAGCGGCCAGTCATAACGAAAACGATTTAACCATCGGCCCTCCGGAGTCATCAACTCCCGATCCAGCGTCCATCCGAGTTTTCGATAGAAGCTGTTAACGGAGGGGTTGTCGTCGCGGTCGGTAGTCAAGTAGACATAGGCGGCACCTCGGCTTTGGCATTCTGACACGAAACTGCTTACCAACAGCTTGCCCAGACCCCGACCCTGCTTGTGCGGCGTCACGGCCAGGGAAGCGAGCAGCGCTCCTCCTATTTCTTCGGGAGGATTCCCTCGATACCATACGGCCCGCAAAAGGCGAGGGAGGATTTTTGGACGCCGGATCACCGGAAGCACTGATACCATCCCGAATGCCCATCCCCGCCGAAAAAGCAGACGACGATAAGATCCTTGGGGCTCAATGTGTCCAACCACAAAGCCGAGCAAATCCTGGCGATCATCCTGGGCCACCAAAGCCAAGGAACCGGGGTCTTCCAATGTAGCCCGGTAAAACTCGCGAAGAAAGCGCGAGCCCATGAAAGAGAGAAAGAAACCCGGGAAAGTAGAGAGGTGCAGAACCACCACGCGGTCCAGATCGTCCAGCGTCATGGGACGACAGCGACAGCTTCCGGTCTGTCCCTCTTCCTTACTCATGGGTTCAAGCCTTTCTCTCGTAAAACTGGAAGGTAGGCTCGTTCCCAGACCCTCTTGATGAAAACGTCCTCGGTGTGATTCACGAGAAATGACTCGTAAGCCTGCCGTCCCAAAGAATGGGCATATTCCGGAGCCTCGAGCAATGTCTGACAAGCCTTGGCCGTGGCTGCGGCGTCGCCGAAGGGCACCAGAATGCCATTCTTCCCGTTCTGAAGGCAATCGACATTCCCTCTGATTTTGGTCCCAACAATGGCCCTACCCGCTCCCATAGCTTCGAGGAGGGATATTGACATCCCCTCCCTTCGGGAGGTACTTAGGAAAAGATCCATTGCCGCCAACCAGCGGACGGCGTCGTCTCGAAACCCCAAGAAAATCATGCGCTGCGTAATCCCGAGCTGTTCTACCAGGGCCCGCAGTGAAGCCATGCTTTCCCCGTCGCCCACCAAGAGCCCAAAGACGGGGCGGCCAGCAACATGCGGCAGGTGGGCAATGGTCTCGACAAACTGACTCAGGTTTTTCGCGACGCAAAGCCGGCAGATATTACCGATGACGTGTGCTGAGGCGGGGATTCCCACTTCGCTCAGAAGCATATCGCGCGAGGCGCCTTGAGATGCTGCAAGCCGTTCCGGAGGAATTCCGTTCGGGACATAGACAAACTTTTCTGGTTTGCAAAATCCACGCGCCCAGGCCTCATCGTAGGAATTCATTACCAGAACCAGGTCACACCAATGAGCCGCACGGCGCTCTAAGGCGGCCACCACCATCCTGGCCGGCAAGGAAGAGAACTCGTGGGCAGAAAATCCATGCACCGTGTGGAAAGCCGCGGGTACCTTGGCGCGACTCGCAGCGTAGCGGCCGATCATGCCTCCCTTGGAGGTGTGGGTGTGGACAATCTCGAAGCGCTCCTGTGCCAGGTAAGTCGCCAAGCGTCGGCCGTCATAGAAGTCTTTCCACGGTCGGATGGCTCGCTCAATCCCTGCAAAGGCAACCACGGTTATCCCTCGCCTTTTGCACTCTTGCTGACCCACGGGGTCTGAGGTCAACACGAAAGGTTCCATTCCCTTCTCTCTCGCCATTCTGCAAAGGGAAAAGATCACCGAAAATCCGCCACCATACTTGGAGGCCCCTACAATGTGAAGTACTCGTATTCCCATAACAGACCTCTCAGGTCAGGGAGTGCAGGCACATCAGCCGGGAATGCCACAGGAAGGAAAGCGATCGCGGGCGCCGCCGCAAGCGCCGCGAGTAGCCCAGCCTTGGATGTAGATGAGCGCACGATTCGAACCGCTCGCGACGAAATAATCGCCTGAGCGCCAGAACCGCTCTCAAGCCGGGAAGAGGGGCAACCTCGCGCATCATCGGTATAGCGAAACAACGCACAGGCAAAGAAGCACGAAGTTGGCCCAACTCCGGACCCAGACTCGAAACCAAGGGTCCTATAAACCCGGTTCCGCCCGTTACTAATATCCGGTAGGAAAACATCGGCTGGCCCGCGACCCTCGGCACGCTCTGCTTCCTGAGGGTGCGAGGAAGTCTATGAATTTCTTCACAACTCAACCCGCTAATGAACGCAACAAGTCGGTCTTGCTTTCCCAAATATGGTGCGCGCGAATGAAGTTGCGCCCATTCACAGACAGGCGGGCCGCCAATTCCCGGTCCCTCAGCATTAAAAGAACTGCCGAGGCAAAGCTCTCCGGCGAGTCGCCAACCAGCAATTCCTTTCCGTCAGTCATGTTGCCTACGGCTGCTGATTCCGGCGAGGCCACGATGGGCAGACCAAGTGCCATCGCTTCAAGCAGCTTGTATTGTGTTCCACCAGCAACTGGCACAGGAACCACCAGTACACTGGCGCTCAAATACATTGAGACCAGATCGTCCACAAAGCCGGCCACTCGCACACCGGGCATATTCCCCAGTTCGCTAGAAAGGCTCAGGCTCCCAGGCCCGCAGACGACAAATTCCGTTTCCGGCTCCTCTGCGCGGATGCGAGGGAGAATCTTCTCTGCAAATCGACGAACCGCTGACCTGTTGGGGGGATAAGCCATGGTGCCAACAAAAAGGATTCTTTTCGGAGACGCAGATACCCAGTGCCATTGCTCAGTCATCAAGGCGCCAGGTATACAGTTCTCGAGAACAATGGGTTTGGCAGAACCCCCATGCAGTCTTCGAAGATGCTGCTGATCCATGCGAGAGTTCACGAGTACAATGTCACTCGCCTTCAGTAGTAATCGCTCATAGTGCTGGATGCGCCACTGAATCGCGCCTATAATCCGGGCGCGTGCCGACATATCATGTGCTCGGCTTGCCATGGGATAATACCGGGACGGACTGTCCACGAGGTCCACGATTCGTTTGATGCTCTTCACGTGACGGAGATAAGGATAAGAAGCGATACCGGCCCCCCAGAAAACGTCTGGTTTGAAAGATTGGATTTCCTGACGAACGAATTCAACGAGTCGCGGCATCCCAAAGTAGAAGGCAACGTGCGGCCGAAAGGTCAACATGGCTTTAGCGGCTTCCCAGATCACCTCCGCCTTGCCGACATTGAATATGCGAACGTCAATCCCATCGAGCAGGCTGAAATCCTTGACTGGGGGCTCCCATTCCCGCTGACAGCAGACCAGGCAAACATCGGCAAGGCTGCGGAGTAGTTGCAGCAGGTGGAACAGACGATTCTTGTCTCCCCGGTCAACCGGCACAGGGAGCAAAGGCGCGAACACCAGGATTCTCCGTCTGCTCATCGGTTCAAAACCTCACGATAAACCGCCAAGTGCTCCTCTGCACAGCGTCGCCAGGTGAATTCTTTCGCGCGCTCAGGTCCCAGGACTGAATAGCGCCTGGCTCCCGCTGGATTAGCTAGCAGGTGCGTGATTGCTTCCGCGAGGGCAGATACATCGTACGGGTCAACGCTAATCGCTGCATTGCCCACGATCTCGGGCAGGGATGATCTGTTGGAAGTCACCACGGGTGCACCACACGCCATGGCTTCCAGAACCGGCAGACCGAACCCCTCATAAAGCGAGGGGTATACAAACACCGCCGCGCTACTCAGAAGCGCGGGCAAGTCTTCTTCAGCTATATCCCCTATGAACCTGATGGTCTCGGAGAGGTTGGCAACGACAATAGCCTGTTCGACAGCGGGGCGGTACTTGTCCTTCCTCCCGGCCAAGAGCAAAGGAACTGAAGGGAACCGCTTGTGGACGATTGCCATGGCCTGAACAAGCCGTACCAGGTTCTTGTGCGGCATCGTGTTGCCGAGGTACAGAAGATACCGGGACGGGAGGCCATACCGCAAACGAACGGCGTCAACCCTGTCCTCTTCACGGATAGGATGGAAGTGCGGGTCCACTCCCAAGTAGACCACTTTCACACGGTCCGGATGAACTCCCAATAGCTCGATGAGGTCTTTACCGGTGTTCTGGGATATCACCACCACTCGTTCCGCGGCGCGCAATCGTGGGGCAAGAGCTTTGTAATACCAGACGATTCTGCGCGGAAACAACTCCGGGTGACGCAGGGGCTCAATATCATAACACGTGGCGATGAACGGGCAAGAAGTAATCCTCGGTGGGTCGAAATAAGGGTAATGAAAGAGATCACATTGGGCGTTGCGAACCGCGCGAGGCAAGACAAATTGCTGCATAAGGCCGAGCGGTTTGGAATGCGCCCCAACCCCATGCATCTCGATCTTCGGAATCTTGCAGGGGAGATCCTGACCCGGCGAGCACAGAGCATGAAGTTTTAGGTCTGATGGCTCAAGGAGATGTATTTCACGCAAGAGGTTTGACAAGTACCGGCCAACGCCCGTGACCCTACCACCAAAAATCCTGGTGTCAACCAATAGTCTCGCCGGAGCATTCTTTTCTTGCATCTTGGAACTCCCGGGAGTGCTCACGCAGGCTTAAGAAGGCCGTAAGGAATCCTTGATCGTAACCCCATCGATCTCAAGGTCCCTGCTACTTAGGTTTGGTCCCAAACGCCAAATAGAAAAACCCCAGGCGATCACCAAGCCAAGTATCGTCAAATATGGTCCACAGCTTGTCGGCCCGCAAGCAGAGGTCTCGCACCCAAGGAATACGATGCGTCAACCCCAGCCCGACGAGCATGTTGTGATCCCTCCGAACCTATGACCAGATTCGGCGTGGGGTAAAGCGCACCTTTAAGGCACAACGAGTCGCACCAGTTGCGACCACACTTTGGCTCCCGCTCCCGGGACCCCGTCTTCCAAGGCAACAGCCGTCTGGCGCATAGAGCCCGCTTCCGCCGAATCCAAATACTGTCGGCGATCGCCGCTGGCGATCACGGAGAGGACCGTCTCTCTGCGCTTGCCAACTCAAATCTTGACTCATTTACACCAGGTTTTCACTTCAAGATTTCTAACTGCTTCGATTTGCCATGAATCGTGACGGCGGCAACCAGCAATCCCAAGATCACCCACTGCAGGCTGAGGCAGGCGGGAAAAGAAGCTATGGCTTCGAAGATGCCATACCCGAAGAAAGCACCGGTGCTCAGCAACAGGCAAAGAAGGGTTGTGCGGAGTGGTGTTGACGGCATTCCGCGGTATAACCTCACCCCAGCGACGACAATGGATGCAATCGTTCCGAAAAACAGAACGAAACCCACTACTCCCGAGTCCACCAATGTCTGCAAGTACAAATCGTGGGCGCGTATCAAGTCCCTCGTGAATATGTCTCCGCGCCACGGAAGGGTAGCAGTCGTAAAACCATCTAGACCGTATCCCACGAACGGCCGCTGAACAAACGCCTCAAGGGCAACCTGCCATAATCGCATGCGCGGAATCGTGGAGACCTCTGTCGTATTCGGAAAGATGAAATTCAGCCATTTGAGTATCTGTGAGGCGTAGTATAGCGGAAGTGAAAGGGTGACAAGGACCAAAGGTATAACGAAACGCTTGCGATGCAGTTTATGCTTAACGGTACCCCAGGCACCAAAAACTAGAAAGGTAACAATCCACCCGTTCTTCGAGAAACTGAGCAATGTGGTTACTGACAGACCCACGGTAGCCAGAATCCACAGTATTCGCACCGCAGCTTTGCTATTAGCGATCTTGCCGAGCATGAGGGGGAGTACCATTACGCCGAATGCCGCCAACATATTCGGATTGGCGAACGTGCCCACCACACTGAATCCTCCGCCGCGAGCAGTCCAGATACCCGTGTTGTAGTAAGGGGAGAAAAAGGGATAAAGCGCGTCGAAATCGCCTCTCCAGTACTGCACGAGACCATAGACCGTGACTGCCGCCGCCCCCAAGCAGATGGCAGTCGTCACCGCTTCCATTTGGGCCCGTTTGCGGACAGTGCCGAGGACAACCCAAAAGATGCCGATCGCCAAAAGGTTGCGGACCGCCGAACGCCAGCTTGGTTCAATGGCAATGGACCACAGTAGGGAGAGACCCAGGTAGATCGACCAGCCAAACACCAACAACCTTATACGCGGCCAACCGCCAAGCGGATTGACGACGCGTCTGCCCTGATAGATGAAAAACAAAATGCAACTGAGAAGCAGCGCAATCTGGATAAGTTGGTTACTGGTAATGTGGATCTTTTCAGAGAGATACACGTCAAGGGGTATCAGGAAAGCGAAGAGGACCAGCGCACGGCTCGGAATGGCAAAGATCCAGAGCCCTATTGCCGCCGCAAGACAGCACAGCAGGAACGTTATGCCCTGATCCGACAACAGCAGCAAGGCTGATCCCACGACTACCGTCAGTAAAAAGGCGAGGAAAAGCATGCGGCGGGGGATCCGAAAGAGGGCGCCATTGGAAGACTCGGACCAATCTCTAGATGACATCCTGCACCGATCTAGCCGCCGTAAAAGCAGAGAGCATTTGCCAATCCTCGCGTTGCACGGCTCGAATTAGGATCACGGTCAACACGTAAACCAGCGTTGCCAAGAAGGCCTGAAGGACCCAGGGGCAACTCCGCATCATAAGCATGGCAACGGCCAATACCAGGGTCACCGACACGGGCTTTACCATCAACGAGCTGATGGAAAAACCCTTAAGAGCACGCGACACGAACGCATAAGCCAGGGCGGCAACCGATGCTTCGGTGATCAGGGTTGCAAGGGTAGCTCCCATATAACTCCAGCGAGGAATCGCAAGGAAGTTCGTCGTCATGTTCACGACGAGAGCAATCACGCCAATAGCGATCAGCCCCTGCTCTTTGTCAAGCGAAATGAGTGCGGCGCCGTAAATGCTTCCCATAAACATAAACACGCTGGCCCAGATGAGCAAACGTAGCGATTCGACCGCCGGCATAAACTGAGTCCCATAGACAAATAGAACCAAGTGTTTTGCCATGAAACAAATGACCAATGAAACAGGGCCCACCAACAACAGCAGGTAGTAGGTAGCCTTGTTGAGCGAGGCCAGCAACTGATCGTGGGATTGGCGCTGCTGCCGAGACATGATTGGCAGGGCGACGGCTGCTACCGACCCCGACACCAGTTGTAAGAGCTGAATGAAGGCGAAGGCGGCTGCGAACCAACCGGCGGCTTGCGCCCCCTTAAGAGTCGTGAGGACCACCATGCTCAACCGGAAATAGGCGACAACCAACATGGTATTGATCGCCAGGGGTGAAGACGCCAGCACCGTTTTCTTGACTATGCCCCAGTTCAGATTTACCCTGTGCAGCCCAAACCTCCTTTGTGCCAGGAAACCATAGGTGGTCACTTCGACGAGCGAGGCAAGAAGGATGGCCCAGGCCACTTCCAGCAGTCCCCGTCCTGAGTAAACAGCTATGGCCACGGCAACGACCGTTATGGTCCTTCCGAACGCCCTGATAACTGTTTCGGCGGGCATCGCCTCGAAAGCGAAGTATACGGAGCGAAACAACTCCGAGAAGAGGTTGACAACGAGCGATAGACCCAGAACCAGCACAATGACTTGCGTGTCTGCCGGGTACCTGAAAAGCTTAGTGACTGTGACTGCGATGACCACACCGAGGGCCAGGAAACCCAAGCGGATGCTGCCGGCCGTCATCACGTACTCACTTGCTGCCGGCTTGTTGCGCGAAACCTCGCGAATGACAATTCGGTCCAAACCGAAATTGGGAATCGTGACAAAGAAACCCGCGTAGGCGATGGCAAACGAGTACACCCCAAAGCTCGCGGCCCCCAGATGCCGGGCAATCAAGACGATCACAAGATAAGATGCCGCGCTGCTAAATACATTTGCCGCAAACAAAGAGATCGAATTAAGCAGAGCCCTCACCTTGCTCCTGGTACCTTCAGTGACACTGAGGTGTTCTGATCTCGCAGATTTTCTGAGCCAGCAACCGGACTGCCGGCTTCTCTGAGGGATTGGGCGTTGGTGTTCTTGCCTTTTATGGTGCCAGATACCGTACAACGATCATCGATGAATCCCGTAACGGACCCGGTACCAACGGTCCAGACAAAAACGCTCCCTTGCCCAAGATAGCACAACAGGTTTCAAGTTTGCTCGTGGCGGTCGGACTTGCCGGCAGGATCGGAACTGTAGCCAGAGCCATACTCGTAGTGGTAATAATACTTATAAGAATATCCATCCCGCCGGATGTCCACGTCATTCAGTGCCACACCCAAAATGCGTGCCCTGGCGCCATAGAGCAATGATCGAGCCCGAAGGACCATATCATGGGGTGTCTGAAAAGCCCGCACGACCAATACCACCGCATCCGTCAGCGTCGCAAGAATTCGGCTGTCGGCGGCACTCAGCAAGGGTGGTGAATCAACTAGCACATATTCGAACTCCGCTCGAAGCCTGCGGAGCAATTCGCCGGTCAGCGGCGAAGAGAGAACTTCGGCGGGGTTGGGAGGAATGAGCCCGCAGGGAATAACGCTCAAATTCGCCACGCCCGGGACAGGGAGAATCGCCTCAGAAAGATCAACATACCCGGTCAGGCATTGCACAAATCCTGGCTTGTTCTCCACTCCTGTCATGCGATGGCAGGCGGGCAGCCGCATGTCGCAATCCACGATGACCACCCTGCTGTCCAAACTGGCCAGGGTTGCTCCCAGATTGATCGCAGTCGTGGTTTTCCCTTCCCCCGGCAAGGCACTGGTGATCAGGAGTACTTTGGGCACGGGATTGGCCGAGAGCAAGATCGACGTGCGCAAAGAGCGGAAAGCTTCAACTGCGGCAGGATGGGTCTGAATCGCCGCAGCCATCGGCGGGTCTTTACCAGGAGCAACGCATGCTGACCTATCGCGCGCTGCTTTACCTGTGCCATTCAACGAGAAAGCCGGAAGCACACCCAGTGAGGGCAACCGCAAGAGAGTCTCGACTTCGTCGGGCGTCTTGAGCGTGTTGTCCAGATATTCCTGGAAGAAGGCAAGCCCAATACCCACTCCCAGCCCCAGAATCACCCCCAGCGCCAGATTGAAGACCACGCGCGGCTTGGCAGGCCGTTTAGGCACTTCCGCCGCGTCCACAATCCGGATATTGCTCGCCTCGAGCCCTGCTGACACTTGCGCCTCTTTCATGCGCTGGAGCAAACCCTCGAAGAGTTGCCTGCTCGTGTCCACCTCACGCTTCAAGATATTGTACTGGATCGACTTCTCCGCGATGTCGTTGACTTCTTTCTTCTGCTCTTCCACGGCCTGCGCTAAATACTTCTCATTGGCCAGGGCCGAGCGATACCCGTCCACGATGTTCTCGGCCAGGGCTCCCTTCTCATGATCAAGATTCGCCTGCAATGCGTCGACCTGTTTCTTGAGAGCGACCGCTTTCGGGTAGTCGGGCTTGACAGTGGCAGTGAGCTGGGCGTAATCACGCTGCACCTCCGCCAGGCGCACAGACAAGTCCTGAATTAGATGATTATCGAGAACGCCAGGCAAGTCCTGGACCTTCCCCGTTTGCACCAAGTTATAAAGAGACTCCTTCTGGAATCGATCAGCTTGCGCCTTGGTGTACTCCTCCTGAAGTTGTTTGAGCCGGGCATTTACAAGGTTCTGTTTTTCCTCGACGAAGAGGATCGAGTTTGCCTGCGCATAAGCCTGCAACCCATCTTCCGACTTTTCGAGTTTTCCTTTGAGCTCCACTAATCGACCCGAAAGCCACTCGGAGGCTTTGAGTGCCTCATCCCACTTAACCTGCAGGTTTTGCTGGATGTAGTCGTCGGCTAGCTTGTTGGCGATGCGCTCGGCCAGTTTAGGGTCTTGAGAAAGAAATGATACTTCAACGAGATTGCTCCTCCGTACTGGGTTGACCGCAATTGAATCCAAGAAATGCTTCAAGCAGTTTCGGTAGGCATCCGATGTGTGATCCGGCGGGCCAGGGTCCGAGGCGGAAGGAAAATTGTCGGGATTCTCTTCGATCAACCCGAAGAGCAGCCGTGTCCTGTAGAATTCCGGGTACCGGTACAATTGCAGTTCATCGATGACATGCTCAGCCAGTGTGCGGCTTTGCAGAATCGTGTTTTGGGTCTCCCGATAACTGTCCACGTCGATGCCAGGCGCCCCTTGTGCGATCTCCCTGAAATTCACTATTTGAGGTGCCTCCGGGTTTATTTCGATGAGAACTTCTCCAGAGTAAACTGGCTGTTGCTTCAAGGTGCCAATAGCCACAGTCGAAAAGACGATCAGCAGACAGGATAAAACCACCCAACGTCTCTTCAGGATGACGTGCCAATAATCCAGGAGAAAAGGAGCTTCCTTCGCGGAGACGTCCAGCCCCTCCTGATTGTAGAGGGCGGAGGGGCCAATCCGGGCTAGGTCATGGGGCTCGGCAAATTGTATCCGTTCGTTTGCGTCCATTAGGTACCTTGGGACCGGCGAGACGTCGGGTTTGTTAGATGCGTCCGTATATGAATAGCCAGCTGAGTGTACTGACCACCGTCGTGGCTCCGCCCTTCAGCATGGCCTTCTGACTGCTGTCGGGGATAAACAGTATATCATTGTCGGCTAGCACTAGGTCGGGCGAGCTTCCTTTCAGGACCTTCTTCAGGTTGAAAGGAATCATCTTCCTCGAACCATCCGGTTCGGTGCGGATAATATGTGCGTCGGACTGTGCCGCGTTAGCGGAAAGACCCTCCGCCATGGCTAAAGCCTGTAAAATCGTCACATTATCGCGGTCCTCAAGGACATATCCCCCGGGTTTCTTTACCCCATTTCCGGTTACGTACACAACATCAGCCTTGCTGACGCTAATGATATCGCGCGGTTTGACTTCGATATTGAGTGCGTCTTCATGGGAGTACAGGAGCCGGCGGATATCGATCTCCACCTTGTCAGGTGCCACCCTTCGCATTCCCTGAACGGCCTCAAGCCCGCCAAACCCTTCCAGCCTTGTGACGTAAACAAAGCGCCCCGCCGGAGCGCTGCTCCGCTTCGCCAGGCCTCCAGCCGTCGAAAGCACTTCAATCAGTGTGCGTGGGCCGGTCAGTTGGTAGAGCCCCGGCCTTTCAACGGCCCCAATAACTGACACGGGGCGTGCATGGAATTCCTGGACATAGAGGGTAATCTGAGGGTTTTCGAGATAAGACCGGCCAAATCTAATCTCAAGTTCACTTCGAAGTCTCTCGGCTGTCATTCCCGCTGCTAGCACCTGCCCGATCAGCGGCAGCGAAATGTTTCCGTCATTGGCCACCCGCACAACGAGCTTGGATAGCTCCGGAACATTGAACACATCGATGTTTAGGATGTCTTCTGGCCCGATTACGTAGTCGTTAAGACCTGTGGCAGTTGCTGACGTCCCGGGAATTTCCAGTTTGGTCTCCTCCTTAGGGAGGTCGACAGATTGCGAAGTCTGTTCTACCGGTTGATGACCCTGCTGGCTCTGGGCGAAGACCACCGCCATAGGGAACAGAACCAAGCCCAGACTGGAGGCCAATGAAACGCCGAGCGCATTCTTACCCCATCCGTTCATTGTTTGTGTCTCTTGCCTTAACGCATCAGCCACAACCTGCGATCATCTGGGCCGAGAGGTGCTGTTCACTGTGCGCTTTAGGGCGAAACTTCCCTGAGGTTACCACCCCATTTTGAGACCTGTCAAGCAAGCCAACTTAAGTGCACGCTGTTCACGATCGTTGTCTATGCGAAGATCCCTGTGCCCCCAGCCACAGTATGCTGTGTCATTTCGTTTTGTCAACGTCGTCCTGTGCATTGACGCACTTGAGGGATGTTGAAATTACCCATGAAACCGCGGTAAAAGAAAGATGGCTTGAATGGAAGGCCAAGTGTGACGAGCTGAGAGCGCAAGAACCAGATTAGCATGCCAAAGATCGTGAACAGAAAGTGGTATGCTGGTCTTGCGGACGCGGAGAGATGGTCGAGTCGAGTGGCAGATTGGACTGTGCGCCTTCTCTGCAAGGCACCCAGGGGCTCGAGTCAACCCCGGATGTAACAGAAACGCCGAAGCACTTCTGCCCATCAGGCTGATGAAGGGATCAGAATGCGATTGGTCATTAAGAGTGTATTTGTGCGGCGGTTCGTGACGGTGATCGAAGTCGTCATTTTCACAGGTGTTGTGGCTTGGATAGCAAAGACCTGCGCCGCGTATGAGTTGGCGATTACGCCTACAGTGAAGCGCCTCGAACTGGCGGCAAAACTCGATCCGAATAATGCCGAGTATCACCTCAGATTGGCTCGCCTCTACCAGTTCAACGTAGGGGACTTTCAACCGGAAAAGGCGCTGGTACAACTTCAGGAGGCCGTCCGGCTCAACCGAGACAACCCTGATGGCTGGATCGAACTGGCAGCGGCCATGGAGTTTCAAGGGAACATGTCGAAACCCGAGGAGTACCTGCGTATGGCCGACGCTCTGGCTCCGAACCTTCCCGGCTACCAGCGGCGGATTGCGAACTCTTATCTACGACAAGGCAACACGGACGAGGCATTTCGCCACTTCCGTGCGGTGCTTGCAGGAACCTCTGCCTATGACCAGATTGTCTTTCGGACAGCCTGGAGAGCCAACGCGGACGGACACAAAATACTTGATCAATTAATCCCTCAAAAGGTAAGCACTGAGTTCAGCTATCTTTACTACTTGCAATCCCATCTGCTCCTCCCGGAAGCTCAGCCGGTGTGGAAACGCATTCTAAACGGGGCCGAGAGGTTTGCTCCACAGCAAGCCGCCGGCTACATCGATGCCCTAATCCAAGCCCAAAGGTCCGACGAAGCCTACGCGGTCTGGACCGACCTTCAGAGGAAGGGCTTAGTGCGGCCTGGCGAAACTGTTGGGCCGGGTAATCTTCTGAATGACGGCGACTTCGAAGGCGAATTGTTGAACATGGGTTTCAGTTGGCGAATCGCAACCGTGGAAGGGGTGTACGCAGATTTGGACCCCACAACCTACCACTCGCCGGACCATTCCCTACTCGTACAGTTCCCCGGCAAGCAGAATCTGGAATACCGGAATGTGTATCAATATGTGAAGGTTAAACCCAATCGCGCCTATCGCCTCACGGCCTTCATGAAGACCGACGGGATTACCACCGATAGCGGACCACGACTCGATGTGCGCGACGCTTATGACCGCGCGGCCCTCGAGAGGTCCACCGATGACCTGACAGGTACCTCCAATGGCTGGACCGACCTCACGTTTGATTTCACAACCGGCCCTAAGACTTCGCTGCTGGTTGTGGCGCTGGAGCGTATGCCCAGCCAAAAACTGGACAATCTTATCGCAGGCAAGGTCTGGATCGACGATGTGCGGCTCACCGCACTCAAAAACGAAGGTGGTAGCGGCCAAAAACTCAAATGAAGGGCAGTTCACTCCCCCGTAGTGTCCAAATACTGGATACGACTGAAAACGCAAGAGGTTAGAGAATCTGTTCTGGCCCGACCTACGGCATGGGACAGTCCACTCCGGCATGCTACGCTGTCACGATGCGTCTGACACTCGATCCATTCCGCCTGCTGCTAATTTCACTCGTTGTCTGGTTGAATCCACACGAGCGCGACGTGATCGACTAGGGTGCGCCATCGGAGTGGGCTGCGCCGGCGTCACCGGTTCTCCCGCCACATCGACGTTTACGTCTTGATCCAGATAGGCGGTAAACTCAATTCCCTTCGGAGATCCCAATTCCCCGTTCACCTGGGTTACGACTTTAATCTCGTCCTTCTTCGCTTGCGTGGTCCTTTGCGGGCTGTAGCGAAGCATGACAATCTTTCCATTGGCGCACGCATTGCCCTGGAGATTTATGGTGAAGCCTTACTCTGCCCGCTGCTCTGGGCGTAGAGAACCAACTCGACACGGTTTGATACCCCAAGCTTCTCATAGACCCGAAACAAGTGGTTTTTGACCGTGTGCGCGCTCACACCGAGCTTCACGGCAATTACGCGGTTAGGCAGACCCTCGATCACCATGTTCACAATTTGCTCCTCCCGCCCGGTAAGCAGCGGGATACCTTTGGCGCTAACCACGCGGACTGGTTCCCTGTCCCCTAAGGCCTTAACGATCCATTGAAGTTCCCGACTGTTAGCCCAGATCTGCCCGGCGTGTACACTCCGAATACATTTGGACAATAACTCGAAGGGGTCGGTCTGACAAACGACACCTTTGGCACCTGCGGAGAAGGCGTCGATCACCTGCTCCGAGTTAGAGCAATCCAGGAGCACGATGGAACGCGTGGTTGGGGCAGAGACGCGCAGCTCTCGGACAACCTTAAGAGCCCCCTTGGGATCGCCTTGTAGGGTTGAGCTGATCACAGCTACGTCGGGGTGATGCTCAGCTACTTGCATAAGAAGCTCATTCGGTGCGTGTACGCAGCCCACAACAATGAAGTGCCTGCGCTGCCCGTTTAGCGCATGGCACAACAATTGGCCGGCCATCGCGGTGCGTTGGGCAACGACGATTGAAATAGGCACTGGTGTAACACTCCTTTCAATCGGAAAAACAACAGCGACGCCAAGTCGATTAAGTACCCAAGAAATAATAGATCGCGGTCGTTCCCGCAGCAGCCCACTACAGCTCACCTATGTGGTCAAAAGTGTGCATCTCCTCGAAGGGAAAAGCAAGCGAAATTACTCGGGATGCTATCGCGTATGTGTACATTTGACTTCTGTACACTTCACCCCGAATCAAATTAGAAGAATTTTGATCTCGTATAGGACTAATTTCTCATATCTGAATGGGGCCGATCGTCTCATCCCCTTGGGCGGCCTTTTGGCCTATTGCGGAGCCTTTGCTGCGTGCGTAGACTCCATGAATCATTTCATCCGATGACCGGCTGGCGGAGGGGTCATATCGAAGCCGACAAATAAAGTGCCAGCACGATAGATGACCCCTCATCGCTGATCGGACAACGGCGGGGTGAGATAGGAGCCGATGAAACACCTCGCACAAAGGAGACAGGCCATCGTGCAGCCCCGAAAATACAAGCGTTATCGGCTCGAGGTACCCGTGATTTTCTCGTGGAAAGACGCGCAGGGAATTCGACAGAAACACGTAGGCCTCACTCGTGAAGTCAGCGTCAAAGGAGCATTTGTCCTCGCCACAACTCCTCCGCCGCTGAACGCCAACATCAAGCTCAAGGAATTTCGTCTGCCGGTTGGGCAAGCTTTCCCAATGCGGATGTTCGGACGAGGACAAGTGGTTCGCGTGGAGCCAGCACCCGGCAGCCTTCCCGCAGGTTTCACCGTTGCGGGAGGAGGGATCGTATTTCGCAAATGGGCGAAAAATAGATGAGCAGGATGCCCTATTTCCCACACTGAGCGGATTGCCCTTCACTACCGTAAAGGGACAATGTGCTACTTTCGCTGGAAACACGCCTGTGGTGGAGGCTTACAGGTCCGCGCGGAAGAACTTTTTGGAGTCCTTTGGATATCGTATCCCGCGTGTTATGTAGCGGATGAACAGAATGGCAAGGAAGTGACGTCGCAAGTTGGGGGAGTGGAAGACCACGTGCTCCTGAGATTTCAGGCTGCGTAAAACAGCCATTTTGACCTTCTGGGTCGTGATCTACTGATGAAAACCGCTACACACAAACCGCGACTCATTTTTTGGAAGGTGATGAAAGGGTGTAACCTGCGTTGCATTCAGTGTCGTGCCACCGCTAAGAGTCTATACAGAGCGACATAAATTGTAGCGTCGATCTCCGATCGACGACGGCGGTCGGAGACCGCCGCTACAGCCCGATGCGCAAACATTTATGTCGCTCTGTATATATTACACATGACCCTTTTCGCGCGTCTGGTGAGCTCCCCGGTTCGAAGGGGAGCAGATGCCAAATGCCTCCAACAATCCTCCCCCATTACCTGGCGGCACTTCGTGTGGGCCACGCGGTGTCGACCAGACGAGAAAAACACGCGGAAGAGTGGACTCCGCCAGGCTTTGATCGTCGGGAATGGTGTTGAACAGGTGGGAGTTCCATATCCCCGCAGGTTTCTACCGCAAGGTTTAGCCGGTCGCAGAAGCTCTGTACGGGGGTTTTCGGCCGAACGCGATGACGGCATTAACGAAAAGTGAAGTTGCAGTCATGTGACTCAGAGGGCGGAGCTATGAGCAGCATCCAGCAATTTTGGGAACCGACACTGGCCGTGCCCGCTCTGGGGGCCGTTGTCGATGAACCCCGCTGGTACGCTATCCATACGCGTGCCCGCCATGAGAAGGCGGTCACAGCACAACTTGAACGCATAGGCGTCACGACGTATCTTCCCCTAATCCGGCAGACGCATAGCTGGAGCGATCGCCAGAAAACAATCCAGTGTGTGCTCTTTGACTGCTACACGTTCGTCTGCCTGGAATCATACCCACAGAAGTACCTTCATATCGTAAAGACACCCGGCGTTGTCGGATTCGTCGGCATCCGTGGTGTCGGCCTCCCCATCCCTGACAAAGAAATAGAGGACATACGGGCTCTATTGGCCAACGACATTCCCTGTACGCCTTACCCGTTCCTCAGAACCGGGCGCCGTGTACGAATCCGGGGTGGATGTATGGACGGCCTGGAGGGGATTCTTGTGGCCAAGAACTCTGACCAAAGCCTGGTTGTCTCGGTGGAGATGATTCAGCGATCGTTAGCGGTCCGCATTGATGGCTATGACGTCGAACCCGTCTGAGCGCAGACTCCCCGGAGTCCCGCGCTCAGGCCCGTCATCATGAGAAGCAACATGAAGACCGTTTTGAAGAGGGCAGGCGGCACGTTCTCCATCATAGTCCTATTTGCCTTGTGCGCCGCTGCCCAGCAGTTGGCCGAGGCCGCCAAGAAGCTCGATTCCGGGTATGTCCTCGGGCTGGACGACCAGATTGTGATCCACGCGATCGACGCCTCGGAGATTGCCGATGAACCCTTCCTCCTTGGAATGAACGGGAACGTCACACTGCCGTTGATCGGCCGGATCCAGGCGGGCCGTCTCACCGTCGAGCAACTCGAAACGGAGTTGAACACCCGCCTCATGACATACGTAAGTGATCGGACCAAGGAACTTTCCGCACCACTGTTCCCCGGCTACGTCTTCATGCGATGGGAACTTGGACAGCAGCTCAGAATCCCGACCACGCCGGGCGTCCTGGGGTTGGTGGGATTCGCCGGCGTACCCGCGATCATTCCCGACGTGGAGATCGAGGCCGTGCGCAGGACCGTTGCGCGCCGCGTGCACGTTGGACCCTATCCGTTCATGAAGTGCGGAGATTGGGTTCGAGTCAATCATCAGGAGAACCAAAATGATAGTGTCGGCTGGCATGACGCGAAGTCCTCTTAGAAGGTTCATTGGAGCCAAGCAAGCGGCCGCCTGTGCACTTGTCTTGGCTTGCTGTCCGCTCCTGGCCGCGCAGACTTCTGCTCCCATCGTCCCTCATTCAGACGTCGTATCGGGACCAGCCCCGACGGCGGCTTCCTCCCCGGCATTCCCTGACTACATCATTAGTCCGGACGATGTCCTGATGATCAGCGTCTACGATGCTCCTGATATTACCGGTGAGTACCGTGTCAGCCCAACCGGCAAAATCCAGCTACCCCTGCTCTCTGCACCTGTCGTAGCCGCAGGGCTGACCCCAGCCGAGCTTTCCGAGCTTATCAGCGACAAATACCGTGAGTCAGAAATCTTCAGCCATCCCCGTGTAACGGTGGCGGCCAAGGAATCCCGGGTCCACGCCGTCACCATAGCCGGGGCTGTGAAGAGTCCCCAAATCTATCCCGTATTTGGAAAGACCACGTTATTGGACGTTTTATCACAGGCACAAGGCCTTGCGGATGACGCTGGCAATTTGGCAATTGTAACCCGAGGTGCGTACGCCATGCAGGCCATCAAGCAGCCAGGAGCCTGCGGGTCCGCAAGCAAGCCGGTTTCTTGCGATAGCACCTTCAGCGTGGACCTCAACCGGCTGACGATGACCGGCGATCCGCTTCTCAACGTCGATCTGTACCCTGGTGACAGAGTCACAGTCCAACGCGCCGGGATCATTTATGTAGTGGGCGCTGTGAATCGGCCTGGAGGGTTCCCCTTGAAGACCGGTCAGGAAGATATGACCGTGTTGCAGGCGATGGCGCTTGCCGAGGGTCTGAAGCCGACGGCGGCCCAGAAAAAAACCGTGATCATTCGGAAAACCCCGGCGGCGACAAACGGACGCGAAGAAATTGCTGTGAACTTGACGAAAGTGCTCGCAGGCCACGAACATGATACCGGGCTTCAGGCCAACGACATCCTTTTTGTCCCAGAAAGTGCAGGGAAAAAGGCCTTGGCCCGGGGCACCGAGGCCGCCATCACCATGGCCACTTATGGGGTTATCTATCACTGGTGAGAATGCATAGTGCCCATCCGACTCTCCTCGACGATCTTTAGATTCTGGGGTGAAGAACATGCCTGAAAATCAACATCTGTCGCGGCGCGGGCCGAGCTTGCCAGCAGCGGCACCCGCCGGCCCAATTCTCGATATCGAGGCGCAAGAGTTCGACAGCTTCAGCTATCTGCGAACTTACTGGAATATCATCAACAAGCGTCGCTGGACAATCATCACCATCGCCTTCATTGCGACAATGCTGGTCGCGATTGCCTCTTTTAAGATGACGCCCATCTATGAAGCCACGGTGCGCTTGGACATCGAGGCTGACACGCTTCAGATTCAATCCCTGAACGACCTCTTTCGGCAGGTCCCGGCCGACGAAACATTCATTGGGACGCAAATCCAGGTTCTCGAGGGCGTTAGCCTGGCAGAGCTCACCATTGAACAAGTCGGAATACTGAAAGACCCGACGTGGGTGGCTGCCATCCAGCCGAGCAGCGGCGTGTCTTCATCGAAGCTCCCTACTTCGCCGGACGGGATTCTCGGGCCATTCGGGCGCTCTTTGCACGTCGTGAAAGTGCGCGACAGTCACGTGGTAAATGTCAGTTTCGAGAGCGCGGACCCCAACCTCTGCGCCAAAGTCGCAAACTCGCTGGCGGACAACTACATCGAATACAACTTTCGGGAAAAGTACGACGCCACCCGTCGGGCTTCCGGGTGGATGGAACAGCAGCTCGATGAATTGAAAGCCAAAGTCGAGAAGTCCCAGCAGGCCCTGGTGGATTACGAGAGACAAAACGCCATCGTCAATATCAGCGACAAAGAAAGTGTGGTCGAGCAGAGAATGGCTGATCTGAGTCGAGACCTGACGATCGCCCAAACCGATCGGCTGCAAAAAGAGTCGGTCTATGAACTAGTGCGCTCGAACGAATCGCAAGTCGCCTTCGTGGCGCAAAACGAGCTCTTGCAGCATCTGGAAGAAAAGTATGCTGACCTGAAGTCGCAATACGTTGATACCCTGGAGCAATCCGGGCCGAAACACCCCAAAGCTGAGCGGCTACAGAGTCAGGTGGATGAAATTCAGTCGCTGATCGAGAAGGAGCGAAAACGGACCGTGGAGAGGATCCGGAATGACTACATGGCCGCCTTAGGGCGGGAGAGGCTCCTCGCGGTAGCCGTCGCCAAAGAAAAGGTCGAGGTAGGGGCACTCAACCAGCTTCTGATCCAACAAAATCTCCTGAAGCGGGAGTTTGAGACGAATCAACAGCTTTATGACAACCTTTTGCAGAAGCTCAAGGATGCGACGGTTTCGGCGGGTCTGCGCGCCACGAATATTCATGTGATCGACCCGGCCAAACCACCCAAGTCGCCGGTTCGTCCTAAAAAGGTTCTTAATATCCTCGTTGGCCTGATGGTTGGACTGGTTCTCGGTCTGGCGCTCGCCTTCGTAAAAGAAGCTGTGGACACTTCCATCAAGAGCGTCGATGAGGCGGAGAGATTGGCGAACGCTCCGGCCTTGGCGGTTGTCCCCCTCGCCCGCGATACACTTCGGCGAACAACTCCATCGCGTGCGGGAAACAACGGCAAGTTGACCCCAACGGATGGATTAGTGCTTTTGAGTCGACCCGAATCGGCAATGGCGGAAGCCTTCCGAACTCTCCTGACATCCGTGGTACTCTCGACGGCCCCGCAGCCACCCCAAATGCTGTTGGTAACCAGCTCTACGGCTGGGGAGGGGAAGACGATCACATCTCTCAACCTGGCGATAGCACTCGCTCAGAGGGGCGAGTCAACCCTGCTCATCGATGCGGACCTTCGCCATCCAAGAATTGCTGAGTCATTAAATCTGGGTAATGGACCAGGCCTCGCAAGTTTCCTAACGGGAGCGCACAGCATCGAGAAGGCGATGCGGCAATTTCCCCTGGTACCCGCTCTTTGGGCAATCCCCGCCGGTCCCAAGGCCCCCAATCCGGCGCAGTTGCTTTCCTCTACTGCCATGGAATCACTGCTCGCAGAATTACGCACGCGGTTCAAGTTTGTGGTGCTTGATTCCCCTCCCGTGCTTCCCGTCACGGACGCCATGATCCTCTCCACCCTCGTGGACGGAGTGGTTTTTGTCGTAGGGAGTGGAACAACCCACCGGGCGGCTGTGACGCGTTCCTGCAAGATTCTGCAAAATGTTGGAACAAATGTTCTGGGTATCGTCCTCAATAAAGTGGACCTGCGGCATGACGGATATTACGGGTATTATAGTAATTACTATTCTTACTACCATTCGGATGATAAGGCGCGAATGCTGAAAGAAGTGGCCAATTCGGACCTTCCCAAGTAGGGGAACCGCGGAGGTGGCATTCCGCTTGCCTCCTGGATTCCCAGTCGCGGGGGAATGACTAGGGGAAAACTCACGGCCAGAAGAACCCTGATCATTGCTGCCCGTTAAATCCCGACTACTGTGAACCAGTCACTACGCATGCGCCTTCTCTTTACGAGCTACACTGACTTTTCGCTAAAGCCGCGGTGGCGTTCTGGACTATTTCTTTCCTTGGTGGCCCTCGTGGCGCTCGTGGGGGGCGCAGAGGCAATAAGGATTGCGGCGGTCACAGCGATCGAGAAATCGACCGAGGTTTCTGAGGTTCAGAAGGGGCTTGCCCTGGATCGCGATAACCCGGTGCTTCACGATCGGCTTAGCCGGCTCTATGGCGATTCTCTGGAGCTCTCAAACCTCGCCGAGGGCGTTGCGCAGGCGCGTCGAGCAACGGCATTGAATCCCAATAAATCCGACTACTGGCTGACCCTCGCCTCCGCTTGTGAATCCATCCGTGACAATGCTTGCGCAGACCAAGCGTTCGAGCGCGCGCTGGTTCTTTCCCCCATGGTGCCGCAAGTTTGGTGGGTTGCTGGAAACCACTATTTGGTCACGGACCGGCCGGAGGCAGCCTTGCCCTGCTTCCGCCGCCTGCTCAATCTGAGCCCTGACTATGCCGCGGCGACCTTCGATCTCACACTGCACACCTATAGTGATCCGAGGATGATTCTCGAAAATATTGTGGGTAAAGGGACAGACACCAAGCTGGTGTTGGCCTTTGCGGACTTCCTGAGCGCGAATAACGACTTCGACACTGCGCATCAAGCTTGGACCCAGGTAGCCTCAAGGGGTTCGTCATTCCCTTTCGAGGACGTACGGCCCTACCTCGAGCGCTTATTAAGTCATGGGCGTTACCAGGAAGCACGGGCGGTTTGGTTGGACCTCGAGGGGCGGGGCGTTATCGGAAAACCTGCGGACAGCGAGCAGGGCAATCTGGTATTCAACGGCGGTTTTGAACGACCGCCCTTAGACGCGGGATTCGATTGGCGCTCACAGCCCTCGTCATACGTTTCCGTTGATTTCGCCGACGCGTCACCCCATGAAGGGGCACATTGCCTTCGCGTCGATTTCCCGGTCGGCCAAAACGATGAATTCGAGCCGGTTTACCAGATCCTTCCTGTGGCGCCTAACCAAGCCTACACGCTTGCGGCTTACGCCCGCAGCAGGGATATCACCTCCGACAGCGGGCCGCGCTTGCGAGTGACGGATCCAGCCTGCCCAAGCTGCCTGATTGCCTCGACTGCCACAACGGTGGGTACCACGCCCTGGCACACGGTCACACTGAAGTTCTTTGCCGGTCCACAAACGCAGGCCGTGCGGGTTTCCGTTTGGCGCCCACGCAGCCGAGTTTTCCTTATGGAGATTTCGGGCAGCTTCTGGCTTGACACCGTTTCCATCCGCGCGGAACGATAGTTACCTGCCGCAGCTTTTGGAATCTGCCTTCGGGAATTTGGCTACTGGGATTTGGCTTCGTGAATTTGAAATCTGGAATCTGACCCCGGGAATTTTGAATCTTGGTTTGGCTTCGGGAATTTGGCTCCCGGGATTTGGCTTCCGGAATTTGGAATCTGGAATCTGGAATGCAGTCGCAGGCCGCGCTGCACTGCACGCTGTTGATCTCATTGTTCGCTGCACATAACAGCATGGCGTCGCCACTCAGGGTTGACACTACAATTCCTCCTTCGCACTCGGCCACGGTTGAAGATCTCGTGCCGCGGCCGCCGTCCTACGCCGTGGCCCGCGCCTCGCTGCTTGCCACTTTGCTGGCGGCGCCGTTGGTTTTTGGCGCCGTCCAGGAGTGGGCCTGGGGAGCGCTGGCCGTGGTGGCATTTCTTCTGCTCGTTTTCTGGTCGATTGCCAACGCGCGGCAAGGCAGTCTGAAGATTTTCTGGTCGCCGCTCTACGTGCCTGCTGTGCTCTTTTTTCTCTTGGGGACGATCCAACTCGCGGGTCACCTCACGATGGATCGCATTGCCACGCGGGAAGCGTTGCTGAAGCTCTCGACCGACCTGATTCTCTTCTTCCTGGCGGGACAATTTTTCATCCCATCGGCCGCCGCGCGGGCTCCCCTCACCAGAAGTGGGACGCGGTCCGACGCGGGGCGGAACGGCGAGGCGGGTAGCGACATTCTGTCCTCTCCCGCCCTGCGTTGGACCATCGTCGTGTACACGTTTTTGTTGGCGCTTTTCGCCATCTTCCAGTTCTTCTCCAGCGAGGGGCTGATTTATTGGACGGTAAAGACCGCGGGTTGGACATTTGGTCCCTACGTCAACCACAACCATTACGCCGGGCTGATGGAGATGTTGATTCCGCTTACGGTGGCGAGTCTTTTGCCCGCGCTCCGGCGCGGCGCGTCGGGAGTTTTCCTCGGCTTTATTGCTTTGATCCCGATTGCGTCGCTGTTGCTCACGGGTTCGCGCGGAGGCCTTATCTCCCTGGTTGTAGAGGTCCTGCTGGCAGCCGCAGTGATTTTCTTGTTTGGCCCTCGGCGCGCGCGTAGAGTCACGGCTCTCGCGGGAGGGGCTGTGATCCTTGCCGCCGCGCTCCTGTTCTTCTGGATGGCCCCGAACCAAATCGCCCAGCGCCTGGCGACGATGGCGGACGGCGCACAGCCAACCGAAGTGGAATTAAGCGGCCGGTTGCTGGTTGCCAAAGACTCACTTGGGATTCTCCGCGATCATCCCTGGCTGGGCACGGGCCTGGGCAGTTTTGAGACGGTCTTTCCGAAGTATCAGAGCTTTCCGAGCGACTTCGCTTACGATCACGCCGAAAACGACTACGTGGAGGCCCTGGCGGAAACCGGCCTGGCGGGCGGAGCGCTCATCTTGTGCGCACTCGGATTGTTCTTCTGGCTGGCCTTCAAAGAAGCAGTCAGTCGTCGGTTCTCAGTTGTCAGTCGCTCTTTTCGGACTTCGGACTCCAGACTTCGGACCTCGGACTCGGTTTCCCCTGTAACCTATAACCTGTCATCTGTTCCCTATCTCCCCCTGTTCCCTGTAACCTATAACCTGTTACCTACCGCTGCCGCCCTGGGCTGCTGCGGCCTGCTCGTCCATAGCTTCGTGGACTTCAACCTCCACATCCCCGCCAACGCCGCGTGGTTTGCCGTGTGCGTGGCGATGGCAACGTCTTCGACCGGGAGTGCAACGCGTTGAGCTGGCTGGACATAGAGCAAGAGCGCCCTCACCTGATCGACAAGGGCGCGGCAGTGTGGTCCAAGGTCCGTCACAGGGACATGGCTGATGACAAAGTGGCGTTTTATGTCGTACTGTTTGCCAACAATTTGCTGCCGTTACTTGCCGTCTCTTACGTCGTGCGAGTCCTGACCCCCAGCGGTTACGATCCGGGGGCCTGCGCGGAATCATTTCCCGGTTTCATTAGGAAAGCCGGGCGTTGCGGCGGTCATCGAAGGACTTGACGAAAAAAAGTACAGTAACCGATGTTTCTCCTTAACTGATGTTATACGTATATGATAGTTTAATGGAGACTTGGTATTCCTCGAGAGAGGATGCCAGTCTTCATAATTTGGCCACGGGGGCCGTGGAAATCTGCGCTGGGGACCTCAACCATCTCCATCCATGCCGTACCCGTTCCCCGGTGTCAAAGAAGACCGAGTCATAATTTCATATGCGTGATACGCTCAAAGGAGAACAGAAATGGCTTTAGCAGGTTTACAGGGCCCATTCACCCTGAACAAAGATGCACTAAGAATTAAGGTAACAGCAAAGTTTCCCGGCACATTCGTACTGGGCCACACCGACGAACAGGGAACGTTCATCGTTGAGTGCCTGGGACGTTCCAATGACGATGTGAAACAAACACTTCAGGATCATCTTGTCGACGGGCATGAGCAATTCGCGTTTGAGTATTACTTTTCGGCCAAGGGTGCCTTCGAGAAGGAGTGCGACCTTTACCATGACCATATGGCGGTCGGCGATACCCCTCATCCCGGCCGGCCGGAGGGTTCGTACTGGAAGTGCCCGAAGTGTACTTTTCTGGACTAGTTAGGCTTCTGCCCGGGGATGTTGACAGGCATGTTGGCAATCCACTGGCAGACAAGCTGAAAGCTGCATGGCAGGGGCGGTTCCCAAACCGCCCCTGCCATGAAACGCCCTTGGCGGTGTAAAGCAATCGCCACGTGCGCGTGAAAGCGCACTGGTTCCCGAATTCCGAGTTCCGATTCTCCCCTCCCGAATCCCTGTAACCTGTAACCTGTCACCTGTGCCCTATTCCGTGTCACCTGTAACCTATATGTCCCCTAACACCTGGCACCTGACACCTATTTCCGCCTTCAACCTCCGCATCCCCGCCAACGCCGCGTGGTTCGCGGTGTGCGCGGCACTGGGAGCCGGTGCGAGAAATCATTCGAGACTTTGACTGATCTTCTCTATGCTATCGCATCAAGAGGCAAAAAGGGGTTTGTGAATGTCCCAAAGCGCTCACCACTACCATAAGATTTACGAGAGTTCCCTAGAACTCGAAGCCGAGTGGCTTCGCCTCGGTGCCAGGCCTAAAGCCGACTCCGTCCAAGCCCTAGTTGCCGACTTGGCTCCCCCACCCGAATCGCTATGCGAATTGGGATGCGGCACCGGAGCTGTACTGGAAGAGTGTATGCGCCGTCGCCTGGCGAAGCGCTACTTCGCCATCGACGGCTCAAAGGAGGCTTTAGAGTACATCCGTCAGAGAAATGGCAGTCAAGTGGTTCTTGCGTGCCACGACATCGAAGCAGGGGCTCCAGATCTGGGCGTCATCTTCGACTTAGTGGTTATCTCGCATGTCATTGAGCACCTCCGCGATCCTAAACCCCTTCTGCGAAGTCTTATTGGAAAGTGCGAGTATTTGGTGGCCGAGGTGCCGCTTGAGAACCAACCGGTTCCGTGGGCCACGGCATGGCTGAAGTCAAATCTGCTAGGAACAAAGCGAGCGGACAACCTAGCGGGGCATGTCCAGTTTTTCTCCAGGGGGACCTTTCGGAGTCTGATTGAGAGCACCGGCTGGAAAATCCTCCGCGAACATACGTACCTGCCTTACAACAGGCAAGCAATTGTCTTCGCCCACACGAGGGACCATCAGCCCGTTTGGAGAGGGCTCGCTCCATACTGGTTGTCCAGGGTTGGAGGTCGATGGCTATCATCGCACCTGTTGAATGCCCACTTTGCCGTCCTCGCCGCGAAAAAAGGCATCCAGAGGTCAATTCAAAGTGATTTCTCGGGCTCACAGCCCGCGGGTCAATGACCGGATTTCAATTCATCCGCCCACTCATCGAAAAGCAGGAGATTATAGACGTTGGCTTCTGCTGCCTGGTCGTCCACAGCTTCGTGGACTTCAACCCCACATCCCCGCCAACGCCTCGTGGTTTGCGGTGTGCGCGGCACTCGCGAGTTGTAACGGGGCCCTTAAATCTGGACCTATCTATTGATGCGTCATTCCACTCAATGCTGCTCGCTTAGGACGGACATGCGGACAACATGGTGCTTTCGTGGCTGGGGGACGATCCCGGCCAATCAGGATCCTCAAGAGTTAGCTACCGCCGGAGGGAGTAGCCATGAATGTTAAAGCGGTCAACGTGGGGTGCGGCACGCACGTTTGTGAGCTTGCCGGTTGGGAAAACATCGATGACTCCCCAAGCTTATGGCTTTCAAAACATTCCCTGATTCGGCAGCTATCATCTTGGACGGGCATGATACCGGAAAGTGTGACTTCGGTTCCGTGGCCTCGCTGCGTGAAATTCCACAATGCGGCTAGGAGTCTGCTCTATCCCGATTCTTCGCTGCTGTACATTTACACCTCGCACTTTCTTCAATACCTACCACAGGACACAGTGCAGCATTTCTTACGGGAATGCTTGCGCGTCTTGGCAGATTGCGGGATCCTGCGCATCGTGGTCCCTGACTTGCGGCTGATGTGTGAGCAGTACATAGGCGGCACTTTAGAAAGCCCTAATGCTGACGAGCTTGACGCTGACCGCTTCGTGCGGCACACAGGCCTTGTTCCCAACGAGGCCGCGCGGCGTAGCTGGGTTCGAGCTTTGCGCAGGTTATTAGGTCGGGGCTGTCATTCCTGGATGTACGACGAGCATTCACTGATAGCCAGGGTTGAGGCAGCAGGCTTTAGAAATGTTATCCGCCGGGGTTTTGGAGAAAGCCAAATTCCAGATGTTGGCTCGCTGGAGATACCCGTACACACATCGGAGAGTCTTTACGTCGAGGGGCAGAAGTTGGAGTGCCGGTGAAACGCCTGCCTGTCCACCCTCCGGGTCGCGCTCGCAAGATTCAAGCAGGCGCAGGCCTCGATTGCTGCGGCCTGCTGGTCGATAGCTTCGTGTATCTCAACTTAGACGTCCCCGCTAATGCGGCGTGGTTTTCGTTTCTTCTGGGTCCGCGTGGGAACGCGAAGTCATGAGAAGCTTTCAACGCTGGACGCCACGCTACGTATACGACCGGACTCGAGACATCCTTGTGGGCAGTCGCGACAAATCATGGATTCCGACGACGGCCTATGCCGGCGTGCTGCTAATCACCACGCTCGTTGCTTATTCAAGCCCAGATTATAACTTTGATCTCTTCGGCTACATGGCTGCCGTTGAGAGTGCGCGCGATCCTGATAGTATCAAGATCCACAGCGCTGTCTATAGGGCCGCGCAAGGGGGAATGCCGCGGGCCAAATTCGAAGAGAATGTTACTGCTACTGCTTTCCGACGAGATTTGGCGCAAAATCCGTTCCACTTTGCGGAGCAAATCCCCTTTTACAGCGTAAGACCCCTCTATGTGGAACTCATTCTCCTGCTGCACCGTCTGGGATTGGGCGTTATCAAGGCGACTCGGTTGGTCTCCGCACTCTCATTGCTCGGACTCGGGATCGTGGTCTTTTTGTGGACCCGCGTTTATTTGGATAGCTTCAGGAGTGCCGTTCTGGCGGGCACCTTCGTCTTGACCCCCCCGTTCCTGAATCTTGGCCGATATGCTACCCCGGACAGTCTTGCGACCTTTGCGCTCGTTCTGGCCTTGTATCTCGTTTTTGAGATGCAGAGGACTGCAGTTCCGCTGGGCATCTTGTGTGTTTCGCTTTTTATAAGAACCGACAACCTCTTGGTTCTTGTGGGCGTTGTCGGCTACCTGACATTGATCGCTCGCTCCCCCGTGCGGGTTCCACTCCGAGGCGCGATAGTCCTCGTATCGTTGAGCCTGGCAACGGTTTTGGCGATCAACCAACTGGCGGGAACCTACAGTTGGTCCTTGCTGGTTCATCACACGTTGATCGAGAAAGTCGTCAACCCCAGTGAGGTTCGGATCCCGTTTTCGCTTCCCGAGTATTCGCGTGCTTTGCGCTTTTGCCTGGGACAGGTCCTAGGAAGTGGGGCACTACTTATTTTCACATTCATCGGAACAGCTTGTTGTATGGCGCTTCCTTCGTCGCACAGGATGAAAGGTCTCCTCCATTTGGCATTAGGCCTATCCGTGTTGCGGCTTCTTCTTTTTCCACTGGCTCAAGACCGTTTCTTCGTTTGGGCTTATGCCGTAGTCGTGATGGCATTAGCGGCGATGCTGGCGCGTTTCGGAGAGGCCCAGCCACTTGTGAATCTGGGCCTCTCCGTTGAAAGGACGGAGCCTCAAAACCACGCGGCACCCCTTTCCCAGGGCACTGGGCTCCTTCGAGATGCGCGCTCCCGGCTGTAGGTTGTTGCCGGCGACTTTGGACGCCTGCTTGCCGAGCGAGCACTGCCTAGGGCCAGACGGAGAGTGATTGTTGCGGCGGCCAAGGTACCTCAACCTCGCGCGATACCAGTTGCTCTGTACTGCAACCAAGATTTGGTGGAGCGTTGGACGTAGGGGGCAGGGCTAAGGCGTGGGACGACCAGGCCGGAACCGGCCGGCGGCCACCCTACCCGAGGAATTCTGAGTAGGACATTGTGGGGCCTGATTACCTTATTCTAGCCGTAGCCGCACTCATGGGCATCATCGCCCTGTTGCCGGCGTTTTTGGCTCTAATTCGACCGTGGAACATCCTCGCGGCCCCCACCCTTGTGGGTGGAGCCTTCTTTTTCTTTTATGCCTACTTCCCCTATGCCCTGCTTCGCAGCCCCCAGCGGAATATGCTCCCGGACTGGGTGTTTGGCTTCGGGATCCTGGTGGCGATGCTTTCTCTGCTGTCGTTTTATGGCGGGTGGGCTTTGCAGCGTTCGGGAAAGCGGCACCGGGGACCCCACGTGCGATTCTACTCTTCTCAAGCCCTTTACAATGCTGGTCTGGTGTGGGCTGCGCTGGCGGTCATTGGGGCTTTGGCGTTTGTCTTGTTCTCTGGCGGGTGGAGCGTAGTCTTCTCGAAGCAACACGGGGAAGCCTTTGAATGGGATACCACGAGCGCCTACGTCTATGATTCTTGGAAGCTGATTTTCCCTGCGATCTTGTTGATGTTGCAATCGGTAGTTTGCCGCAGGAACCACTCCTGGTTGCAGGGCAGCTCGTTATTCGTCATCGCCATTTCCGGGCTGGTGCTGATCGAGTCTATTCTGCGGACAACGCGCGCGGAGATCTTCTTTTTGGCAGTGATCTGGGCGTTTGTTCCCCAACTTATGCGATTACGGCCACCCACGCGAGTTCGCACTTCGTTGATTATGCTTGTCGGAGGCGCCATGGTGCTTCTTTATATGGCACTTCGTCCTTACGTTTACATAGGGGCGGACTGGCGAGAAATTGTAAGCCTGGAAAGCAGCGATGTGCAAACAAGCGTTGAAGAAATCGGTCAAGGTAACGAGTTTGCCTATCATGCCGCTCTGGTTTCGGCCTGCTATGACACTGGGGAATACGACTACGGCCAAAGCATCGTGGGGGTGGTCATCAACTTCATTCCACGCTTCCTGTGGAAGGGGAAGCCGTACGGTACGTACCGGATTCTTCCGGCCCCTCTAGTTTTTCAAAACCTGGGGTGGATGCCCGCGTATGGATCTGCCGCCACGGGGGCGGCGATGGCCTTTTTCGAATGGGGAATTTTCGCCCTGCTATTCTGGTTTCTGCTTGGCTGGGTGGCGCGGTCCCTGTTTAACCGAGCACGCCTGGGGGACGGCGCTGCGATAGGATGTTATTCTGCGCTGGTGTGTGTGCTCTTCGTGCTTTGTGCGGTTGGCATCAACGCGGCATTGGAGATGGCGATCTTTTTCATGGTTCCCCTACTCCTCTCCTATGCTTGGGCGTCCGTTTTAGTACCGGAGTTCACGAGGAGTGCAGATGGTGGCGGCCTCAGATCCGGAGCCTCGACCCCATCCTCAGCAATCCTGGGAGGGGCATGAGCGGAGTCGCGACTGTTCCTGAGCTTAAGGCAGGTCAGAGGGTAGGGGACGAGTCTGCAAGGTACGGACGTCTTATCGTCTATTGCTACCTTATAGTCATGGCGGGTTTGATTCTCTTTACTCCTACGGAGTTTCTCATTTCGTGGTTTCATGACGACAGCTTCTTCTACCTGCGCACTGCCCAGCATGTGGCGGCGGGTGATGGTTCGACATTCGACGGCATCAATCTGACGAACGGATATCACCCTGCCTGGCTGTTGCTGGTGGCGCTTCTATTTAAGATTCTCCCGTTGCATGACGGGCCTGCGTTGCGCTTGGTTATGGGTCTGGAGACAATCCTGTACGCTGGCGCCGTCTGCCTGGTTGTGCGCATTGCTCGCGCAGCGGGGATGCGGCGGTGGCTGATTGCGACGACAGCCAGCGCGGTCCTGCTAACCGGATTCGCAGACTTCGGCCAAGAAGCTCACCTCTGTACTCTATGTTCGATGCTGCTGGTCTTTTTGGCCATTCGCGCTGGGAGCCGGACGTGCCAGACCGGCGATGCGAGGGCGGTCGTGCTCGCGGGCTTGGCGGCGGCCGTCACGGTGTTTGTACGGGTTGACACCATTTTGACAGTCATTGGGGTCGGGCTCGTCGTAGCTGCCAGTGCGGCGCATCGATCCTTGCCACGCGCTTTAAGTCGCGCCACTTTCTACTTCCTGCCTCCAGCGACGACAGTGGCGTCAATTGGGATCTACAACTGGTTCTTTTTCGGCCACTTCGAGACTGTGTCAGCCTTCCTAAAGGCAACCACGCCTGCTCTGGGGCGATTGGTTTTCTTTACTCATGGGACCTTCGGTATCCGCCTACGCCTGGCATTGGTCTTCCTCTGCTGCGGTGTCTTTGTTGTCGTGGTGGCTTGCAGGCTGCTGCTTCGCACAAGACCCGGTCCCGCACAAGTTGTCTTGGGTGCCTTCGCGTCGTCGTCGATCCTATATACGGCCGGTCTTTTAGTATGCGGGACTACAGGGCCGGGGTCGTGGCATCTGGCTCCAGCACTGGTGTGTGCTGCATTGTGCGGCGGTATGCTGGCGGAAGAGTTGACTATGCCCTTTCCGCGCTTCGGCCGGTGGATGGCTGTGGGTGCCACAACCATTGCCATTCTTGCCTCTGGGCTGTACGTTTATAAGAACCGTCTTCACCACGACGACAAGTGGGGTGGGTACCAACTCGCACTCTGGATGCCTCGCCACCTTCCGGTAGACACGGTCGTCTTTGCGGTGGACGGCGCGGGGTTACCCGGTTTCTTCGCACAGAGGCCGGTCATCAATGGGGATGGGCTGATCAATAGTTGGGAATATCAGGATTTCGTTCGGCGAAGAGACGTAGCCACATTTTTGTCCCGTGAAAGTGTGACCCACCTGCTGTTCAACCGTCCACCCAACGGCGACTACTACGAGTTGCGAATTCCAACTTGGCACGGGCCATCGTACCTCGTCGGGAAGGTTCGCGTCGACGCGGTCATCATCCAGATGGGCTCATACGCTTTGGTTCCCCTCAATGCGCTAGTGATTCAATCCCCGTAAGTCACTGTTATTGGGAACTGCGATGTCAAGTGCTACCGTCAGTATCGGATCTAACGCATGCCGTATTTGCGGGTCGCGCTGGTGTGTGCTGCGTTGTCCGGCGGTATGCGGCCGGAAGAGTTGACTATGCCCTTTCCGCGCTTCGGCCGGTGGATGGCTGTGGGTGCCACAACCATTGCCATTCTTGCCTCCGGGCTGTACGTTTATAAGAACCGTTTCCACCACGACGTCAAATGGGGTGGGTGCGAAATCGCACTCTGGATGCGTTCCCACCTTGTGGTGAACGCAGGCGTGGTCACGAATGCCTCCGCCATCATCCCCGACGGCGTCACAGGGGTGCGCGCTTGGTTTGTGCCTCATCCTATTGTGACAGATTCGACGGGCAAGGCCATAGCATCGCTCAGAAATCTAAACTCCATTCGCTTCGCTGACCAGTTCTCTGCGGGGTCAACCACCGGGGGGATCAATGAGGCGATAGCAGACTTTGGGCCTGCGCCAGCGTGCGGTACCGTGATCCTGCCGTTTGGAGTGACCAACATTACCAGTACGGTTGGGGGACCGACCGTTATTGGGGGGCACCATGGCTGCAATTTAATAGGCCACGGAGCATCGAACAATGCGGCAGGTCACAAGGGAAGCTATCTCGTGTGGACGGGGCCTGCGGGTGGCACCATGTTTAACGTCGCGGGATGCACGGACTGCTACTCGGCGCATTTTTCACTCGATGGTATGGGCACTGCTGGAATTGGGTTCTCCCAGACCGTCGGCGGAGGTTCAACCTCTCAACAGAATCAGGCCGAGGACATCTTTTTCTACAATATCACGGGCACCCCAGGCTACTCACTGTACGTCGGCGGTTCTGATGTACAAGAGGTTAGTGAATCCACTTATGAGAAAATGTTCATCAATCGGCCCAAGATTGGAGTCTATCAGGAGGGTGCTGGAACCCTGAATATTCACTACAAGGATTTCTCCATCAGCGCCCCGACTGTGGCCTGCTTCGACATAGAAGCTGGCTCCTACTCTGGTTACGGGAACACTTGTGTGAGCATTCAGAGTGGAGGAACAGCATCGTGGATTATCAAGAACATAAGCGGTACTGTGGAAATGTTCAACGAGTATGACGAGCACAGCACCAACGTTCCGTCGCTTTACTTCCCAGGAGTCTCCGGTCACGGTGGGCCCAAAGTCATAATTGAGGGAGGAGCATATGCCTGCTCTTATCCTGGATGCGAGATCGTAAACTATACACAGAACGGTAGCTTGAGCCTGACAGGCTCAAACTTCGGCGGGAACAAGAACGTTTTTAACTTCTCTCCACTCGGCCCCGCTAACAATTATAATATCGGCGTCCTTACCAGCGTGGGAGGCGTCTGGGGAGATACCACTTTCAATTTTGGGACGCCATACTATTCTCTCAGCCTTCACGATAATAACTATGGAGGAACCGGGACTAATCCCGACCCCAACGTTGCTCTAGTTTACGGAAACTCGGCGAATCACATCTCAGTGTTCGAGAATACGGACATTCAACTGATAAGGGGTGAGGTTAACGCCACAACCGTTGAAGCTCTGGACCGCTCTGTGCTCGGCAGCGAATCGCTGACAGATGGCAGTTTCTCCGTCGAACCCGGCGCCGGCAACTGGACGGTGACGGGAGGGTGGGACGCTACGTTCGCTGGTAACGCCGCGAACTACAGCGCCACGGCAGGGACTCTCACTCAGGCGCAGGCCAAGCTGGCCGTCGCAGGAGTTGGTAGTCACTGGTATGAATTCACCTACGGAGTGACGCTGCCGGCGGGAACAATTGGCGCGAACATCGAAAACAGTTTTGTCGGCGGAAAAATCAATCTACCCCTGACTGCTGGCACGCAGACGGTTTACTTCAAGAGCAAGGCGACCCCCACCGACTTGGTAATTAGTGCAACGGGAACAGGTTCGTTCACTATCGATGCCTTGTCGCTCAGAGAGGTCCAAGGGGGGGATGTCATCGCCAACGGAAACCTTGTGGCAGGTTCCCACATCATCACGGAAGGAGGGCCTCCCTCTGTAACGGGCACAGGATGCTCGTTAGCATTCGGTACGGACTCAGCTGGTCAAGTCACTTTGAGTCGGCCCACAAGCTGCAGAGTGACCTTCCGCCACAGCTTCAAGCAGGGAGTGTGTACGCTGACTCCCTCTGCTGTTACGATGCTTCCGATCATTCCAACTGGGCCAGTGACCACTGCATTGGCGTTTGCCGTTTCCAGCGGCACTGGAGCGGTTAATTATAGCTGTACGGATGTAATCAATCCACGTGGTTGTGCGCATTGCTCGCGCAGCGGGGATGCGACGGGGGCTGGTCGCGACGACAGGTAGCGCGGTTCTGCTAACCGGATTCGCAGACTTTGGCCAAGAAGCTCACCTCTGTACGCCATGTTCGATGCTGATGGTTTTCTTAGCCATTGCGGAGCGTGCACATTGCGCCGCCATAAGTTGGTTTCATGGGTGACTAACATGTCGATGAGTGCCGGTAGCACCCCCTCGGTCGCATGCCGAATTTGCGGGTCTTCGGGCTGTGTGACGCTCCCGATGGAGACCCGCACTTCGCGAATCCTCGAAGCGAGGGGGGGTGCGCTCCTCCGCTGCCGCGTTTGCGGGATGGTTTTTGCTTCACGGTCACCTGAGGTGAAGTATGACCGCGCTTACTATCGAAAGGGCGAACCCGTAGGCGGGTATCCAAATCCTCAGCCACAGATTGAGGAGCGGCTGAAGCAGATCGAGAGGTATTTTGATTCCAGACGTCCGCTGCATATCCTCGATGTAGGGTGTTCAATGGGGGTTTTTCTCCGGCACTGTCGCGAGAGTGGCCACTTGCCGGTGGGCGTCGAGATTTCGGCAGAAGCTGCCCAAGAGGCGACCGCGCGCGGGCTCCAGGTGTGGGTTGGCGGATTGGAAGGTGCCCCCTTCGAGCCCGGCTCTTTTGATTGCGTGCATGTCAACCATGTTCTGGAGCACCTGTTCTCTCCGCTCGAAACATTGCGGCGAGCGCGACAGTTGATTTCTTCCCGTGGATTATTAGTCGTGGAAGTGCCCAACGAGCACGCGCATCTCGGCTATCGCATCAAACGGTGGATTGCTCCTGGCAGGCTTATAGGGGAACTGCCGACAGCACACACTTTCTTTTTTTCCCCCCGGACCCTTCGTTTTGTGCTCGAACGAGCAGGATTCCGCGTCCTGCGAGTCTCTACACCCTCTCGACCGGACATGAAAAGGCCGCTAGCATGGGTTCGCTGGAAGCTCCAGGATGGCGCGCATCTTGGATGGAATATCGAAGCTTGGTGTGTACCCAGGTGAGGGAATGGAGGCGCGGTTGAGCGCAGGGAGAGCTTTCTCCGCGACAAGCGCGGGGGAACCTCTAGGTGACTCCAGGTCTGTTGACTTTCTCAGCGTACCCCGGAGTGGCCTTGGTACCCGTACGGCGCGCGCGAGTGCGATCAATCTGGCAGCAGGCGCCGCGCGTTATCCGCTGAGCATCATCTCAGTGGCGGTCCTGGCGCGCTTGCTCTCTCCAACTGACTTTGGCGTTTACGAAGTAGTCGGCGCCTTCGCTACCCTTTTGGCTACCTTCTCGGACTTCGGTCTTACGGCGGCCATCGTTCACAAGGAGAACCTCACCCAGGATGAGGTGTCGGGGCTTTTCTGGGTAAGCGTCGGCTTGGGTATTGGGCTCTGTGGGATTCTGACCATCTCCGGCCCCGTGTTGGCCCATTTCTACGGCGACCGGCGTCAGGCCGGGTTGGCCGCGCTGCTCGGGGTGAGTTTCCTGATAACTTCCATTCGCATCCAGCACGCAGGCCTCTGCGTGCGCCAGCAGCAGTTTGGAAAGCTGGCCATCGCAGACCTTGCGGGTCTGCTGACCGCGTTCCCAATCGCCATCATCGCCGCGCTCCGAGGATGGGGGCCGTGGACGCTCTCGGCGCGGGACGTTGCGGGTCCATTAGTAACGGCGGCGGCGCTATGGATAATGGTGCCTTGGCATCCTCGACTGACTTGGCGATGGTCCAATATACGTTCGCTGGTTTCTTTCGGCGGGCACCTAACCTTGAGCCGGTGGGTTGGCAACATCTTCATGCGCGCGGATAAGATGGTGCTGGGACTTTTCGTTTCTGCCGGCGTGCTTGGCCAGTACGGGAGAGCGTTCTTCATTGCCACGCTTCCCTGTGTGGTCCTGTCCTCAGCCGTTACCCAACCCTTTATCAGCATGCTCGCGCGCGTGAACAGCGACGACCGTGCGCGCGCCAAGGAACTCTATCTCCGATTCTGGCAGTTCACGATTGCGGTTCCGATGTTTGGCGGACTGCTGCTGGCGCCCTTCGGTAGGGACGTGGTGAGCTTTCTGTATGGTTCGCAATGGACACTGGCGGGCAACTACTTAAAGCTCTTGTCCCTGGCTGCGGCTTTCTATGTAGCATATGCAGCAGCCTTCAATCTCGCGGTGGTTCATGGACGTATGGAGGCGCTTTCTAAGTTTGCGGTTTCGACGATTCCCGTCTACCTGATCTGCTATTTGATAGGTGTTCGTTTCGGGGCGCCCGGCATGGCGGTGGCCTATTCGGTGGCCATGGTGACTGCGGGCGCCTCGGCGATCATACTTAGCACCGGATGGTTTGGGATCAACACACGGCAGCTTGTGGAATCTTCTTTAACGCCCGGCGGTGTTGCTGTTGCTACAGCAGTCGTGGCAGTGCTGCTGAGGAGCGCTGCTTCAGCCTTGACGGCAAGCTCACTTCTTGCGTTCTCGGCATCATTCGGGATTACGGTGGCGCTGTATTCGCTCCTCCTCTTGCGTTTCTGCCCTTCGGTTATCGAAGACCTGACGCGGTCAATTCAGATGGCCCTTCATGGGGAGGCATAGCAATGTTCTCTGAACCGTCTCGCACATATCTGGTAACCGGGGGCGCGGGATTCATAGGCTCGCACATTGCGGAGGAACTTGCGAGGCAACGCCAAAACGTCCGTGTTCTGGACAATCTTTCCACCGGGCGGAAGGAGAATCTGGCTCCCATCCGGGACCGCATTGCATGGTGCGAAGCGGACATCCGCAATCTTGAGGGAATTCGCCCGTGCTTCGAAGGGGCGGATTACGTTATCCATCTAGCCGCTCTTCCCTCGGTGCCCCGCTCGATTAGTGATCCGGTGACGTCGAATGCGGTGAACGTCGATGGTACCCTGAACGTATTGGTAGCCGCCAGGGACGCGCGGGTCAAGCGGGTGGTTTTCGCGGCTTCCTCTTCCGCCTACGGGGATAACCCTCGGCTGCCGCGGGTGGAAAGCCATGAGCCGTGCCCGCTTTCCCCCTACGCCTTGACGAAGCTGACGGGTGAGTATTACTGTCAAATTTTCTGGCGGCTCTATGGCCTGGAAACCGTCGCCCTGCGATACTTCAACATCTTCGGCCCGCGCCAAAATCCGTACTCGCCCTATACGGGTGTCCTTTCGCTTTTCATCGCGGCTTACGTCCGCGGGAACATCCCGGTGATTTTCGGGGATGGCGAGCAGTCCCGGGATTTCACTTACGTGGACAACGCTGTGGATGCGACGCTGCGAGCTTGTACAGCCCCGGAGGCTACAGGGAGAGTCATGAATGTAGGGACGGGCGGACGCGAGACTCTGAACCAAACGATTGCAACGCTGAATGGACTTTTTGGGCGAGACGTGGCGCCGCGCTACGAGGCCCCGCGAACGGGCGACGTCCGCCACTCGCACGCAGATATTTCTCTGGCCCGGCGGGTACTTGGCTACGAGGGAAAAGTCAACTTCGAGGAGGGGCTCCGCCGGACTGTGCAATGGCACCGCATGACCTTCGGTTCTGCCTGTTTCCCCGGCAATGCCGTGTAGGGTTGGTGCTGTCGTGGTTCCCCCCCCCTTTGGCAACCATGGACCGTTTCGTTCATACCTGACCAGATGAAATGGGGTACCAAGTGTAATGGCAAGCGATTCGTCGAGAGGAAGGATCGCCTGGGGGGTTGCACCGCATCAGGGTGGGTCAACCACCGCTTACCGCGAGCTAGCTGCGGGGTTGCGGCGACACGGCTGGGAGGTGTTCTCTGTCACGGCAGGAGTGAGGGGGGCACGCCTGTTCGACTCATCGTATGCCGATGAGCACTCGATGGTCCTTCTGGCTGAAAGCACTGACGTTCGCTCCTGCGCTGCTGGATTCGTGGATTGGGTGGGGCGGCAGAGGATTGACATCGTTGTTCCGGGCTGCGAGGAGTTCATCCACGCGGCGGTTCCGGCGCTGGAACGGAACGTTCGAGTCGTCACGCGGTGCGGGTCGATGACTCGGCACGCTTACGCTTTGACGACCGCCAACCTGGAGCGCACCCAATTAGTTATTACGCAAACGCCCAGGCAGTACGAAGACCTGACTCGGGACTGGGGTGTACCGCCCGAGAAGTGCGCAACGATCCCAAGCGGCATCAATGAGGCCCTATTCACCTTCCCCGCGCACCGAAGGTCCACTGAACGCCTGCGTCTGATCTATGTCGGCCGCCTCGAGGATGCAGATAAAGGCGTTATGTTGCTTCCCGAGGTGACGAGGCGCCTGGAACAGGGCGGCTTGGACTTCCATCTGGACGTTGTGGGCGACGGCCCGGATGCCGGACGGCTAAGGAGCGCCTTTGTGCGACATGAAGTCGCGGGGCTCGTAACCTTTCACGGACGCCTCCCCCGAGCGGGCATAGTAGAACGTCTGCGAGCAGCCCACCTTTCGCTTCTCCCATCGCGTTTTGAGGGGTTGCCTTGGACGCTGCTGGAGTCCATGTCGTGCGGGTGTGTCCCGATTGTTTCCTACATCGCTCGGGTGACTGACACGGTCGTTGAACAAGGGGTGAATGGATTTCTCTGCAAGGTTGGCAGCGACGCGCAATTCGCCAGCGCCATCTTGAGCCTGGCATCAGATCGTGACCGGCTGGCTAAGATGTCGCAAGCGGCCCGGCAGGAAATCGAAGCTAGGTTCACCGCCTCACGCATGGTTGAGAGTTATGACCGGGCTTTGACGAATTTGCTGTCCTCTCCGCCGCTCAATCTGAGCCCTGTGGCGCTTTGCGCGATTCAAGTTCCGAGGAGTATATGTCCCACTTGGCGAACCTCCGTTCCTCAACCCATCAAGAACCTCGTCCGCACATGGGCAGCTCGCTTCCAGAAGAGCATTTGAGCACGCAGAATCACTCAGCAGGAGGTTCCTGGCGCATCGTCTGTTACCACGGTGTACCAGCCAGTTGCGCGGCTGCTTTCGAAGCTCAACTCCGATGGTTCAAGGAACAGTACACACTGTGCAGTCTCGCCGACGGAGTGCGACGAATCAAGGCAAACAATCTCACCTCTCGACTGCTTACCCTCACGTTCGACGATGGAGACGAGACCGTCGCGACGGTTGCCTTGCCGGCGATGCAACGGCAGGGGATCGTGAGCTGCCTTTACGTTGTCCCCGATTTTATTGACCAGGGACGCAATTATCGTACCTCCCCCGCGCAGTCGAGCCTTTCCTGGCCTCAGTTGCGCGAGTGGCTGGCTGCGGGGAACGAAGTTGGAAACCACACCTTCACTCACGTCCCCCTGCCGCAGTGCTCGCCGGGGCGCCTGCGGCAGGAGGTCTTCGATAGCCGAGCCCGGCTGGAGGACGAACTGGCAGTCCAGGTGGGTCATTTCTCGTACCCTTGGGGACAGTATACACCAGAAATTCGTGCCCTCTTGGCTGACTCTGGAGCCTACGATTCCGCAGCCACCATTGATCGCGGAAGCATGGGAGCGGACCAAGATCCTCTGCTGCTCCACCGAGACTTATTGGATCCGCACCTGCATGTCAACAATGTCCGGCGAGTCCTATGGCTGGCGGATCACTTCTATGCCTTAAGGCAACTGCGACCTAGGACGAAAGCCTACTGGGAGGTACACCGCAATGAGGACTGGGAAGCCATTCCTCTTGGAGGTGAACCTCTCAAATTGAAAGCGCCTTACCCTCCTCGGGCGGTTTCTGTTTTTGTCATAGGGGCTCGAGCGCGCTATGGGCTCGCAGCCGGCCTTCTCAAGGCGGGCCTGTTGCAGGAGTTTTACACGGACTTCTATCTGGGAAGTGGGTCAACAAGAACTGTGCTTAGTGCAATCTCGAGTTTGGTCTCGTGGGGCATACTGCGCCGGGCGACGGAAAGGCATCATCCAGACTTGGATGGGAGGGTGCATACATTCCCTGCCTTTGGCGTTGCTTACGCGCTCGCTAAGACCGCAGCAGCGGCGAGGGGGAAACTGCTCGGCAGGGTCTATGAATGGGCCGACCAGGCGTTCGGCCGTCGGGTAGCTCGCACCGGTATCCCCAACGCGGATGCAGTTATAGGATTGAATGGTGCTTCGCTGGAAGTCTTTCGTGAAGCAAGAAGACGACACGTCCGGTGTATCCTGCTTCAGGTAAGTGCCGCGATGTCCGCGGAGGAGGACTTGTGTCGGCAGGAGGCCGAACGCTGGAGGGGATGGCAGAGAGGC
Organism: Terriglobia bacterium; assembly: GCA_050010335.1. Taxonomy (GTDB): domain Bacteria; phylum Acidobacteriota; class Terriglobia; order UBA7540; family UBA7540; genus Bog-366. The sequence continues at coordinate 20,525 of JBEKLF010000004.1, read as the reverse complement.
GGAACTGTTGGATGGTACACTGCGGCTTTAAAGGAGCGAGAACAGCAAGAGTGGGCCCTAGCGGATGCCATCGCGGTCCCGTCAGAGTTCGCCAAAATGACTCTCTCCGAGTGTGGTGCGCAGGCGTCTCGTTGCTTAGTCCTCCCCGACGCTTATTTACCGAGAGGCCGTTTCTTGCCAGGAGTGAGGAGGGGCGATACAAGCGGACCGTTGAGGGTTCTTTACGTGGGACGGGTCTCGCTAATGAAAGGTGTCCCTTACTTTCTGGAGGCCATGCGGCGGCTGGGGGGGAGCGCCACGGCGACAATTGTCGGCGAAATGATGCTCGATACAAGTGTTCTGAGGCGTTTTGCCCCCGCCAATTGCCAATTCTTTCCGAACGTCCCCCACAGCGAGGTCTGGCGACTGTATTGGGAAAGCGATGTTTTTGCTTTCCCGTCGCTGAGCGAGGGGTCAGCGGCAGTCACTTACGAGGCGCTTTCGACCGGCTTGCCGGTGATTACCACCTTCAACTCCGGCTCGGTAGTTCGTGATGGGGTGGAGGGGTATGTGGTGCCTATTCGGGACTCCGAGGCGATTGCCGAGAGCATCGCTCTTCTTGAAAGACACCGTGATGTTCTAGCAGCCATGCGCGAGAGGGCGGTTGCGCGTGCAAAGGAGTTTACCGACGCTCGGCGAGCCAGCGTTCTGAAGGACCTGGTCAACCTTGCAATGGACGCGCAACGGGTTCTATAGTGTTCCGCGGGCTATGAAGCGATGAAAGGCGCATGCAAGAAAACAAACGCTCGAGCAGGCCTGGCCTTGTTGACAAACATTCCAGCTCCGTATCGAATCCCGGTTTGGAATTCACTCTGCCAGCTCTGCGAGGGGAACCTTACAGTGTGTTTTGTTGGGACTTCAAGTATTCCCCGTACTTGGGCAACCCCCGCAGACAGAGTGAGATTTGACAGCTTGGTTCTATTGCGTGATTCTGCGGCGTGGCCGATGCTTAACGAGCTGGTTGCCGCTCTCAGAATGTTGCGGTTTCTGACCCAGCGCCGGCCATGTGCAGTGATTTGCGGGGGATACGACAGCCTTGCGGCGTGGGTGACTTTTCTTTGGTGTAAGTTGTTTGACCGCCGGTTCGTGCTCTGGCTTGAAGCAACCATTTACAATCTTCGGAGGCGGGGGAGCGTTAGGACGTGCCTTAAGAAGTTCATTATCTCTCGCGCGGATGCAATTGCCGCCTCAGGGAAGGCCACCGTGGATTACGTGAGGACCTTTGGAGTAGAGGATGAACGCATCTACGTAGCTCCTTTCGGGGGAGACAATGAATGGTACCGGCGAGGGGCAGCAGGGCTCGATGTGGAGGATGAGAAACACCGGAGGGGCTACCCTCGTCAATTGATTCTCTATTCAGGCCGGCTAGTGAGGGCGAAAGGGGTTTACGTCCTTTTGCAGGCCTTCAAGCGGGTCTCGTCTGAGCTGCCCGAGGTTGGGCTGCTGATCGTAGGTGATGGATCGGAGCGACACGCTATGGAGAGCTTCTGCTGGGAGAAAGGGCTGGAGCGCGTCTTTTTTGTAGGTGGCCAAGAGTACGAGCAAATGCCTCGTTTTTTCGCCCTCGCTGACCTTTTGGTTTTACCCACCTTCTATGATACCTGGGGCTGGGTCGTGAACGAAGCGTTCGCCTGCGGTGTTCCAGCCATTGTTTCGCGAGTGGCCGGAGCGTGCGCCGACCTTGTTATAGAAGGGGAGACGGGGTTTACGGTCGAGCCGGGTGATGCCGGGGAGCTAGCTACTAAGATTTTACGCTTAATGGAGGACGATGCCCTTCGCGCGAAGATGGGCGCCAACTGCGGCCGGCTGATTGAAAAGTACTCGGCCGAGGCATGCGCGGAAGGGCTTCTAGCTGCGGCTCTGGGAAAACGGAATGAAGTTCGTCTTTGAGGCAGTGGGTCTAACAGCGGGTGGAGGCAAGGAGCTGGCGCTCAATCTGATGAATAGCCTTGCCGGCAATACGGAACACCAATTCGCCTTCATCGTGCCGGATTTGGATGCGTACAAGGCCATTTCTGGCGGCAACATCCACACGATCGTTTGCAGGAAAGACGCTGGTCTCTTGCACCGGGCACGCCTGCTGAATTACGAGGTTCCCAATATCTGCTGCGAGGAGGCAGCGGACGCTCTGCTTTGCCTGGGGAACTTTGTCCCCTGGAAAGGGGTATGCCCCACGGTCGTGCTCCTGCACAACCCCTCGATCGTCTATCGTGACCCGGCAGCCGAGTCTCGCCTGACGCGCAGAGAGAAACTGATTATTGCTTACGGCAGACACACGTATCGCCACCTTCCCAGCGGCACCACGGTGATTACCCAAACGCCGGTCATGAAAGACCATCTCTGTGGGCGGTACGGCATCGATCCCGGGCGCGTGGCGATAATTCCCAATACGTTTTCGATTAAGCCGGGAGGAAACGGTGATCGCGCACCTTCAGACGGCAACGAGGGCGCAAGGCCCTTTACGTTTCTCTATCTCACCCGCTACTACGCACACAAGAATATCGAAACCCTCGTGGACGCCGTCCGGAAGCTGTCGAAGTATACCGACAGGTCCGCAAAGTGTGTCATCACCATTGCTCCCGAGCAACACCCCGGCGCCCGGCGAGTGCTGGGGCGGTTGGACGGAGGCGAGGCGGCGGGGAAGATTGAGAATATCGGCCCCGTCCCCAGCGCCAAGCTGCCCGAGGTCTACCACAGCGCCGATGCCCTGATCTTTCCCTCGTTGCTGGAATCGTTTTCGCGCACCTATCTGGAAGCCATGTATTTCGGGTTGCCCATCCTCACCAGCGACCGGGACTTTGCCCATCATCTTTGCCAGGATGCGGCAATCTACTTTGACCCGCTTAACGCCGATAGCGTGGCCAGGGCGATGGAAAGGGTGATGGAAGACGTGGACCTGCGCCAGCGCCTTGTCGAGAATGGCCGACGCGTACTGGCACAAGCTCCTACCTGGGACGAGATTGCCGCTCGCTTTGTAGACGTGCTGGAGCGCACGGCCAGAGGCGTGCCCCCGGTACATGACGAGTGTTTCGTAGCAGTTGCCCGCAAACAATAAACGATGAACTACCTCCAACAATCCCTCGCATTTAAGCTGCGAAAAGTCTGGCGATATGTGCAGATGTACGGGCCCTCGCGGACGTACATCAAAGTTCGCGCGCAGCAGCATATGAGTCGCTCGGGGAAAGTTCTGCACCCGGCGGGGCAACCGACGCCCGAGCAGAGCGTCGGACTGATCGGCTGCGGGAACTATGCGTTTTGCAACATTGCTTACTACCTCGCGCGCGCATGTGGCCACGTGATCGGCGGCTGTATGGACCATTTCCTGAGTCGGGCGGCGTCGCTAAGCCGGTACTACCGAGTGCCATTGTATACCGACAACGCCGAGGAGCTGCTGGCCAACCCGGCGATTCGCCTGGTCTATATCGCTTCGAATCACGCTTCGCACGCCGAATACGCGCTTGCGGCGTTGCGGCGGGGTAAAGACGTCTATATCGAGAAGCCGCACGTGGTCAGCGCCGATCAACTGGAGCGTCTGGTGGCGGCGATGGCAGAGACGCCTGGAAAAGTCTTCCTAGGTTTCAACCGGCCTGGCAGCCGTTTCGGGATGCTGATCCGGAGCCACCTGGAGAACGAAAGCGGACCCGGCATGTACAACTGGTTCGTGGCAGGCCATGACATCCCTCCCGACCACTGGTATTTCAAGCCGGAAGAAGGCGGCCGGGTGCTCGGGAACCTGTGCCACTGGACGGATTTCATCCTCCGCCTGATGCCGGTAGAAGGCTGCTATCCCATCCGTATAAGTCCCACTCCCGCGGGAAACAGCGATTCCGACATCGTCGTTACGTATACTTTTGCCGACGGCACGATCGCGATCATCACCTTTTCGGCCAAGGGCCACGCATTCGAAGGCATTCGCGAACGCTTCAGCGCCCACAAGGGGAATTGCCTTGTGTTCATGGACGACTTCCGCTGGCTAACCATCGATATCGGCCCCCAAAAGAAAAGGTACTTCAACTGGTACCGTGACCAAGGGCACGCGCGAAACATCTTGGGGGCATTCAAAAGCGTTCGGAATGCTCTTCCGTACGACCGCGCCGCCCAGATCTCCTACGTCTGGAATACGGGCTGGTTATTCTTGAAAACCAAGGAAGCCCTCGAAAGTCGCCGGGAGATAACGATCGACTCCTATCCGGCGTTGAAGACCGAAATCCTGGCAGGGTAAGTATGGTCCGGGACGGAGGCTGGACTCGCGGGTGGAACAATTCACGGAGCGGCTATCCGAGATGTGTCCTGCTGGCAGTAACATCCTTGACCTGGGCTGTGGGACGGGGGAGATCGCCGCGGCCCTGGGGCAAAGGGGCTACGCCGTTACCGCGTGCGACTTCGCGGAAGAAATGATTGACGTGGCGCGGAGCAGTCACAATGGAACCGCGGTGCAATGGGTAAGGCTGGAGCCCGATTGGGAAGTTCTTCCCTTCGCCGACAACAGTTTCGACGGCATGGTCGCCTCCAGCGTGTTTGAATACCTCGTGGACGCGCCGCGCGTGGCGGCGGAGCTGGCCAGGGTCCTACGGCCCGGGGGAAGCTTGCTGCTGAGCATTCCCAATCCGGGCAATGGGGTGCGCAAAGTCGAGGCTTGGCTCCAGTCAATGCGCTTCGACCACCGCCTGCCGCCCCTGCTGCGCCGAGTGCAGCGGATCGACTCCTATGCCACCTACCTCCGGCTGTCGCGCAACCGCTTCGCCGGCCACCAGTGGGAATCCCTCTTGAACGCGGCGGGCTTCACGGCCCTGGATAAGAATGATTTCTCTGAATATGCCTGGCGAGAACAGTCCAAAACGCCCTTGATCCTCTTGGCCGTCAGACGAGCGGGAACGGGGGCCGAGGGACAATTTGTCGGTGCGGCTTCAAGGACCACCGCCAAGACTAAAACCTAGAGAGGGAACAGGCGGGGTCGGACAAATTGTCGTGGCGGCAACGTGGCGAAGGGGCATCTGTAGAGGCGGCTTTACGCCGCCATATGGCGAGGTAAACTCGCCGCTACGAGGACATGGCGAGGTAAACTCGCCGCCACGAGGACATGGCGAGGTAAACTCGCCGCTACGAGGCCGTGGCGAGGGAGATTCGAGGCGGTAACGACAAAATGTCGCTCGGACTTGTGCCACCCTTTTGCCCCCATTAGCGGGGATTAGCCCTTTGTCCACAATAGTCCCAACACCCCGACTCGAAACTGAAACCGCTGAGGGCGCCGGAAACGCCGGCACTGCCACCGGTATGAGAGCACCCACCGCGGCGACGTACTGGCGAACCCTGCGTCACCTGCGCTGGTCGCAACTTGGCTACTTGGCGCTCAGGCGAGTGCTGCCGCGTTCGCACTCGCCGGCCAAGATGAAGGGGCCCGTGAGCCTGCGCGAGGTTCTGGGACGAGGGCGGTTCATTGACTGGCAGCCGGAAGCCTCGCGCAAAATGGTCGCGGCGCGCGAATTCACCTTCCTGAACCAGACTGTCGCGAGCAACGGCGCAATCCCCTGGAACGACCGCCGGCATGCGAAGCTGTGGCTCTATCATCTCAACTACTGCGATTTCTTGAATGTCGGTTTCGCGCTGCCCGATGAAAATCCGATGCTGCATGCAGCTCTCGAAATCGCGCTGGACTGGCGCCGGCACAACACGGAAGGAAGCGAAGTCGGGTGGGAGTCTTACGCGTTATCGGTTCGAATTGTCAATTGGCTGAAGTTTCTTGCGCGGCACGGACGCTCGCTGGAGTTGTTGGAAGAGGAGGGAAGGATTAGCACCCTGCTGGAGAGCCTGGGCGTCCAAGTGGCAACGCTCGAACACCGGCTCGAAAAGGATCTGCTGGGAAACCACCTTCTGAAGAACATCAAGGCACTGCTGTTCGCCGGAGCCTTGCTGGAAACCCCCCGCAGTACCCGATGGTGGGCAAAAGGAGAAGCGCTGCTGGAGCAGGAACTGAATGAGCAGATTCTCCCTGATGGCGGGCACTTCGAACGGTCACCGATGTATCACTCGCAGGTCCTCGAAGACTTGGCTGAAATCCGGCTCTTGTGTGCAGCCACGGAGAAGAGGCTTTCTTGCTCTGACCTGCTGCCCAAGAAGATACGGTCAATGGTGCAATTCTTGAGAGGAATCCTCCATCCTGACGGAGAGATCCCACTTTTCAACGACTCCGTGCTGGGCGGAGCGCGCTCACCCGCTGAGTTGATGGCCTTGGCGGAGGCGCCTGATACCAAGGTCGTCGAGAGCATGTCCCAGGTAACGGTGTTCCCGGATACAGGATACGGTGTCATCCGGAGCCCCGAGTCACTGAGCACCCTGATCTTCGACTGCGGCCCCTTGGGGCCGGACTATCAGCCGGGCCACGGCCACTGCGACGTGTTGAGTTATGAACTTTCCCTCCAGGGTCAGCGGGTAGTGGTTGACACCGGCGTCAGCACCTACGAGCCGGGGCCGGAGCGTTACCACGAGCGGTCTACGTCCGCGCACAACACCCTCCGCATCGACGGTGAGGAGCAGGCTGAGATCTGGGGGAGCTTCCGTGTGGGCCGGCGTCCGCGCGTGGGTCAAATACGGGGAGATCGCAACGGGGCCTTCCCTTCTGTTAGTGGCGAACACGATGCCTATCGGCACCTAGGCGTGGTTCACGCGCGCGACATCCTGTTGCGAGCACCCGACACCTGGATTGTCGCCGACCTGCTGAGAGGCAATGGAACTCATCGCGTCGAGTCTTTCCTGCACTTCCATCCCAGGGTCCGCGTCGAGACACTGGAAGACACCATGGAAACCAGCTTCGGCGTGCCCCTTCACCGCTGGACGGTGGAATTTGCCTATCAGTCCTATTTGCTCGCGACTTACGGCGCCGGCCAGTTTGACCTTCTCAAAAGCTGGTATTCAGAGCAATTTGGAAACCGCCAACCATCCACGGCACTTCGTTGGGCATGGCAAGGCACAATTCCCACGGGGATGATTCATGTCTTTACGCCGGTGGGTACCTCTCTTCCCCACATCGCTGTGGACTGGTCTGGGAATTCGATCGAAATCGACGGCCACAAGATTCCGCTCTGCTGAAAAAAGAAGGTTTGCCCGATGCAAGTCCTTTATGTTTCTCAATACTATCCGCCCGAAGCTTGTGCTCCCGCGGCACGTGTGGACTGTTTTACCCGCGAGTGGGTTCGGGCTGGCGCGGAAGCCAGGGTCCTAACAGGTTTCCCCAATCATCCCGAGGGGGTCTTGCACGCGGAGTACAGAAAGCTATGGCGGCACGGGTTTGTCCGCGAGGAACGGGAGGGAGTCAAGGTTTACCGGACGTGGCTCTACCCTTCCGCCAACCGGAAGCTGTGGGGCCGAGGCGTCAATTTCACTTCCTTTGCCCTTTCCGCCGCCGTGGCAGGACCTTGCGTGGCCCCACGGAATGGCGTGGTCATCGCCACCTCGCCCCAGATTCTGGTCGGGGTGGCGGGGTGGGTAGTGGGAGCCATGCGGTTCCAACCTTGGGTGTTTGAGGTGAGGGATCTCTGGCCGGAGTCGCTCGTGGGAGTGGGACAGGCCACGGCCGACTCCCTGCTGTACCGAAGCGTGGGGAAGGTCGCCAATTTCCTCTATCGGCATGCCACGCATATTGTCGTGGATGGTGAATGGAAGCGTCGGCACTTGATCCATCAGGGCGTGGAAGAGAGAAGAATCTCGGTAATCCGGAACGGCATTGAGGAGGATTTCTGCTTGGATCCCAACTCCGGGAACGCCCAGTTGGCCCGAATCCAATTGCGGAAGGAATTGGGGCTCCGTGATGAATTCGCTCTTCTTTACGCCGGGACCCTTGGCATGGCCCACGGTCTGGAGACTCTGCTCCAGGCTGCCGAACGGTTGAGGGGCTGTGAGGATATCGTGTTCCTCCTCATGGGCGCCGGCGCCGAGCGCGCGCAGATCTGTCAGCTCGTTGAAGGATTGCGACTCTCAAACGTGCGACTTTTGGAAAAACAGCCTCGGGAGAGAATCCCCGCCTTTCTGGCGGCTGTGGATGCCTGCTTGGTCCCGTTACGGAACAAGGAAGTGTTCAAAACCGCCATTCCCTCCAAAATGTTCGAGGCGATGGCAGCGGGGAAGCCGACGATCCTGGGCGTCGAGGGAGAAGCGAAGGAGATTCTTCTCGCGAGCCACGCCGGATTGGCCATACGGCCTGAAGACCCCGAGGCAATGGTGGCGGCAATTCTCAAGCTGCGGAATGAACCGTCGCTCTGCCAGGTCCTGGGCCGAAACGGAAGACAGGCAGTGCTGGAAAAATACCTGCGCCCGACGCAAGCCGCTAAATACCTAAGCCTGCTGAACGAATTGTGCGCTCGTCGAAAGCTTCTTGCCGTCGCGGAGCCGCCGGCGTTCCCGGAAAGAGCAGGATTCAGAATTAAGGATTGACAAACCAGGGGCCAGCGTTCAAGCCCTCCGCTATTGGACCCCGTCATGAAAAGGGACTCTAGTCTGGTGCGACGGGACAGCGCGGCCCAGCTCTCCCGGAGTGATCGCGCCTCCCAAGCAGGACAACCATGAAACAACTCTTGCAGGATCTGCGGACGCACGCAATTGCGGTGGAGGAGGTACCCGCCCCCGGGTGTCAGCCGGCCGGTGTTCTGGTAAGAACTGTGGCCTCACTTATCAGCTCGGGGACGGAACGCGCCACCGTGAAACTGGGCGGCATGAGCCTGCTGGGCAAGGCGCTGGAACGTCCTGACTTGGTGAAGAGTCTGTTCCAGCGCCTGCGAACCACCGGGGTCTCGAGCGTCGTGGCCACCGTACGCGCCAAGCTGGACCGGGCGGTGGCCCTGGGCTACAGCGCGGCAGGGGAAATCCTGGAGGTAGGAGAGGGTGCGCAGGAGTTTCAGGTCGGTCAGCGCGTGGCGTGCGCGGGCTTGGGTTACGCCAGTCACGCCGAATTGATCTGGGTTCCCAGGAACCTGTGCGTGCAAATTCCGGAAAACGTGGACTACGATTCCGCGTCCTTCGTGGCGCTGGGTTCGATCGCGCTGCAGGGCGTGCGCGTGGCGGAGGTGAAGATCGGCGAACACGTGGCGGTGCTGGGCCTGGGATTGGTGGGCCTGGTTACCGCACAAATTCTGCAGGCCGCGGGGTGTACGGTGTGGGGAGTCGATCCCGATCCCGACCGCGCGGAACTGGCGCGGAAATTGGGCGTTGCCTTTGCCTTTCTGAATTCCGAGTTTATCTCCCAAGATGCCCTGCCCAGGGCGGGGGGCGCGGACGCGGTCATTATCACCGCGGCGACGAAGTCCAACCAGCCCATCGGCCTGGCCGGGCAGATCGCTCGCGACCGGGGTGTCGTAGTTGTCGTGGGGGACGTTCGCGTCGATGTCCCCCGGGAGCATTACTACCAGAAGGAACTGCAGGTGCGGTACTCGCGCTCGTACGGTCCCGGCCGTTATGACCCGGCCTACGAGGAGAAAGGGATTGATTACCCGCGGGGTTACGTGCGCTGGACGGAAAAGAGAAACATGCAGGCCTTCCTGGACCTGGTGGCGGCCAGGAAGATTGACCTCACCCGCCTGGTCACCCATCGTTTTGAGATTGCCCGGGCCCCCGAAGCTTACGAACTGCTCACCGGAAAACGGCCAGAGAAATACATGGCCATTCTGATTGACTATTCCAGGCCCGGAGCGTCTTCCCGGCGCCTGGAACTTCGCCCCCCCCCTTCTGAAAGAACGGTCACCAGTCCCAGACCTGGCAAGATCAGAATCGGCTGGATTGGAGCGGGCAGCTTCAGCCGCGCGAAACTGCTTCCGGCATTGCGGAAGCTCGACAACCTTGAAATGATTGGCCTGGCCAATGCCACGGGCCTCTCCGCCAGCCGGGTGGGGAAAAGCTTCGGGTTCCAATACTGCACGACCGACGCCTTGGCGGTACTGCACGATCCGAACATTGATGCCGTGTTCATCGGCACGCGACACCACTTGCACGGTCCGATGGTTTTGGCGGCCCTCGAAAGTGGAAAGCACGTCTTCGTCGAGAAGCCTTTGTGCGTGAACGAACAAGAGCTGGATGAAATCTCGAGACTCTACGCGCGCTCGGATCGGATCCTCTGCGCAGGTTTCAATCGCCGCTTTTCGCCTTTTGCAAGGCAGTGCAAGGATTTTTTCAGCACCGGTCGCGGGCCGCTTTCATTCCTCTACAGGATCAATGCGGGGCGCCTGCCGGAAGGACACTGGGTGCAGGATCCTGAACAGGGCCACGGGCGCGTGATCAGCGAGGTCTGCCACTTTGTGGATTTGTTCGCGTTTCTAAGTGAGGCGCTACCCATCGTAGTAGAAGCCTGGGCGATCGGCGAGGGCGCGGACGAAAGCAATGTCCACATTCAGGTGTCCCTGGCAGACGGCTCGAAGGGAGAAATCCTGTACCTGGCGTCCGGTGACGCGAGCGTTCCCAAAGAACGGTTGGAGGTCTTCGGCCGGGGCCGCACTGCGGTTTGTGAAGACTTCCGAAAGTCCTACTTCCATCATTCGAACCAGCGCCACAGCAAGTCCCTGTTTCAACAGGACAAAGGGCACGAGGAAGAAGTGAGGTGTTTCGTCGACGCCGTTGCCGGGAAAGCGCCTACCCCGATACCTTTTGAGAGCCTCTGGGCAACGACCCTGGCGACGTTCCGGATTCGCGAGTCATTGCTCGGCGGTGGCGCTCGCCCAGTGGCGATCACGGCGGAAGAGAGTGGGGAAGATCGAAGGCCGGGATTGGCGGTTCATTGAACCCTCGGACTGCCAGGTCTCTCTGCGGCAAGCCCTGACAGAATCTCAATCCAGCGGATGACTTAGGTACAACGCTAATGCGCATTCTCACGGTGGTTGGAACGCGACCCAATTTCGTCAAGGTTGCACCTCTCCTGGACGAAATGAGCCGTTATCCCGAGATGGAAGCAATCCTGGTCCATACCGGGCAACACTATGATTATGAGATGTCCAAGGCTTTCTTCGAGGACCTCCAAATCCCCGTGCCTCACCTCAACCTGGGAGTGGGCTCCGGCACAACGGTCGCGCAGATAGCCGAAATCATGCTGCGACTGGAGCGGGTGATGGAGAAGACGCAACCCGACCTCGTGGTTGTGGTTGGGGATGTCAATTCCACCCTGTCCGCGGCCATCACCGCAGTAAAGATGGGCCTACCCCTCGCGCATGTGGAAGCAGGATTGAGGAGCTTTGACCGAACGATGCCGGAAGAGGTCAACCGCGTTCTCACCGATGCCATATCGGATTTTCTTTTCGTCACGGAGCCCAGCGGCGTGGAGAACCTGCTAAGAGAAGGCCGACCCGAGGAGAGAATCTTTCTGGTCGGCAATGTCATGATTGACGCCCTGCAACGCTTCCTCCCCCGGGCGAAGCACTTTCCGATCCCCCATGAACTCGAAGCGCGGGGCAAATCCCGCGTCGACTTGACGGGTCCGTATGGATTGGTGACCCTCCATCGGCCTTCAACTGTAGACAACTTGGCGACGTTTCGCGTGATCTGGGCAGCGTTGGAAGTGATTGCGAAAGAAGTCCCTCTGATCTTTCCCGTCCACCCCCGGACACAAAGCAAGATGGTGGAAGGCGGGTTCTGCGGCTCGTTGCAAGACGCTTCCAACGGCATACGCGTCGTTCCGCCGATGGGCTACCTGCAGTTTCTGAGACTTCAGAGCGAAACCACGCTGATGATTACCGACTCCGGGGGTGTGCAGGAGGAAACCACAGCGCTGGGGATTCCTTGCCTGACCGTCCGAGAGAACACCGAGCGGCCTATTACCCTAAGCGAGGGTAGCAACCTGTTAGTCGGGCTGAATGGCAGACGTCTGGTCGAGGAAGCGAGAAAGGTCCTTCGGGGTGAAGGGAAGAAGGGACATGTCCCCAAGCTCTGGGATGGCCATGCCTCCGCCCGCATTGTCCAGACGCTGGTAGATCAAGTCACTTCCAGGCACGCAGCGAAACGGGTGGATGCGCGACCTCCCGCCGCGGGCATCGAAGCGCCCGACCATCTGCCCATCTGAGAAGATGCTTTTGCGTCGCGGGCGAAAGCTCCGAATACTCTAAACTCCTGAATCCCCCTAAAAACTATGGCGACCTTCACAACTAATTTCGGCAAGTCCGACGTGCCCGGGGCGGTTTCTGCTGATGCCAGCCCCTCTCTCTATGTGCGGCGGGGGAAACGTCTCTTCGATATTGCTGCGTCTATTGCCGGTCTGGCAATCTCAAGCCCCCTGCTGATCTTTTGTGCGCTGCTGGTGCGCCTGACCTCCCGCGGACCGGTGCTCTTTCGCCAGAATCGAGTCGGGGGTCTCGGGCGTCCGTTTACGCTCTACAAGTTTCGGACGATGGTGCAGGGAGCCGAAGCGCTCGGTTCATCCGTGGTGGTCGAACGTGATCCGCGCCTGACCCCAGTGGGCACCTTCCTGCGGCGCACCAAGCTGGACGAATTGCCGCAATTCATTAACGTGCTGCGGGGCGATATGAGTCTTGTGGGGCCGCGGCCCCGGGTACCGAGTGAGGTCGATCCGGACGATCCCGGCGAGCGCATCCTGCTGAGCGTCCGGCCGGGGGTAACTTCCTATGCTTCCATTCACCATCGCATGGAGGCTGACTACTGTGCCCGGCAAGCCAACCCGCAGGTGGTCTTTCGCACGGACCTGCTCCCGCAAAAACGTTCTCTCGATTGCGAGTATGTGCAGAACCTGACCTTCCTGCTGGACTTGAAACTGCTGCTGATGACCTTCCTGCTGGTCTGTGTTCCGGGGAAGTCTCCGGCCAGAGGGCTACATATATTTGGGCGGGAAGTGCGGCCTTACACCCGTGGTGCACAGATGTTGCTTGACCTTGCAGTATACATGGGTGCGGCGTGGTTAGCTTATACCTTCCGATATGAAGCTGAAGGTTGGTTTCCGGATTTGTATCGCCGGCAGATGTGGTTGTTCGTGGCCTTCATTCCGTCCTTGCGGGTGGTGGTGAACCGCTGCCTGGGGGTTTACGACATGATGTGGCGGTACGTCACCCTTGACGACGCTTCCTATCTGGCGGCGGCACTTGCCCCCGTCACGCTGGTCCTGTTCATGATCCGCGTGGGGCTGCCCACAACCTCGTGGAAAGCGGTCATGTTCCTCGTGCCGTTGAGCATCATCACCCTGGAATATTTGCTCGCCCTCGGCGTCGGCCTGGGACTGCGCAGTTTGCGCCGCATGCTCTATGTGCTGCAGCGTCATTACCAACCCCTTCCCGAAGAAGCGCGCCGCGTCCTGATTCTCGGTGCCGGCCTGCAGGGGTTGACGACCGCCCAGCGCATTCGTCAGTACCCACACATGAGCCTGGTTGGGTTCCTGGACGACGACCCGACAAAGAACCGAAGGCTATTGGCGGGATGCCGGGTTTTGGGAAACTCGGCAAACCTGGAAATCCTCTGTGCCCGCTACAAGGTGACCGACTTGATGATTTGCGCCAAGTCGATTGACCCTAATCGAGTGCTGGAACTCATTCAACGCTGTGAGGTCATCAGGGTCAAGTTCCACCTGCTTCCCGGTCTGGACCGGGTACTTCGGGATGAAAACGAGTTGCCATTGCCTTCACACTTGCCTCCGTCCTTTGACAGTTACCGAAGGCGAGCACCCGGATAGACCTGCCACTGGAATTTGCTGATTGTTCTCCGCTAAAAGATCCTCCGGTTGATCAAGAGGTTTGATTATGGCCACCGCTTTAAGAGCCCTGAACGAAAAAAAGGTCGTGGAGGCACTCACCGCCAAGTGTGAAGCGAAATCCGCCGGCGTGGGCATTATCGGGATGGGCTACGTCGGGCTGCCCCTGGCTCTTTCCTTCGCGCGCCCGGGATTTGCCACTTCCGGATTTGATATCGACCTCGAGAAGGGTAGGCGGCTCGGGCGTGGCGAGAGCTACATCAAGCTCCTCTCCAGTCAGTCGGTGGCGGACGAAGTTGGCAGGCAGCGGTTGGTGGTAGCGGAAGGCCCTCTAGTGGTAGACACGCGAAACGCCACCAGGAATGTTCGGGCAGGGCAGGGGAAAGTCATTCGTTGTTAGCCTGCCGTGATTCCGTCCAGCAAATCCCAAGGCCATGACGGCCGCAGGGATTTGTAATTTCGTTGTGTCGCGGTCCGGTCGTAAGCTGTATAAGTATGCGGTATAAGTATGAGGAGGCTGTTTCAGTAACGTCCCCGGAGGAGGAAACGATGCCAGCAATGTCTCGAACTTGGATTGTGCTTGCAAGTGTCCTGGGATGCCTGCTTTTGGTCTCGTCCGAAGCCCTGTCGGCAGGAGAACAACAGCTTGGCCGTATTCTTTACTCCAACGCTACGAGTTTGAGGGGGGTAGCTATCCCAGAGTCAGAGACCATTCTAAGTGGCGACGTACTTGCCACCTCCGACAATGGAAGCGCCCTTGTAGAGCTAAAGTCGGGAGTGAAACTGCAAATCACGGAAAATAGCTCCGTTCGTTTTCTTGGTGATGGCGACAAGGTGCAAGCGGAGTTGCTGGCGGGCGCGGTGGTTTCGGTGAGCGCCGGCAAACCTACGCTGGTGGTGACCACTTCGATGTTCCAGTTTGCGCCTTCGCAGGAGGGCAACTGCCGCTTTGAGGTGGCGCTGTCGAAGCAGCAGGAAGCCGTGGCTAGCGCGATGAAGGGAAATCTCCTTGTCAGGACGCCGGACTCGCTCGGCAACTATATCCTACCAGAGGGGAAATATGCGGCCTTCCCTGCCTCTTCGGACGGTTTCCCCTCGCAAGAAAAGGCAGGAGGCGGTGCGACCTCAGCCGGACAAGCTGGTACCGTACCCCGCAGGCAGCCCCCCACCGCGCTATTGCGAGCGTTACCTACCCAGTTGCAAAGCCAAATCAACCAAACCAACGTGAAACCTTCAACCTCAGCAGCCGGTGGGCCCGGAGGACCAGGAGGCGCTGCCAAGGTGACTGGGCACATTGGATCGCTCAGTGAAGCAAATCCCATCTTGCCGGGACGGGCATTGGCCTTTAGACCGCCACCGCCACCACCGCCACCACCGCGACGGCCGCCACCGCCGCCTCCACCACCGCCACCGCCGCCTCCACCACCGCGACGGCCATCGCCGTACTGCCCCCGGTGATTACGTCAGGCCCAGCCAGCCTCAGCGCGCCATAGTATCCGGCCGGCTTAGGTCAGCGGGGCTAGCGGGAAATCTACGCGTGGCCTTACTCGGGGCATTTCGTGTGGGCTGAATCTACAACGGTCTTTGGGGTCCGTGCAGGCGGGCAAATGGCAATAGGGGAGAACCCAGGCAAGAAGGCCTGCCCCGTAAAGACGCTCGCTACTGCCCGCGCACGGCTGCTGTAGTGTCGTAAGTTTTACCATCACCGGTCCTGCAACGGCCCGAAGGGCGGTCATTCCGGGAAAAGCCTACCAAGGCTGTAGTTCACGCTACATCGACGAAGAGTACGCATTTCCCCTTTGCTGTGACTGCCGTCGCAGGCTTTCACGCCGCGAAGTCCCCTGCGTCATTAAACTGCTTTGCGCGCTCGTGCTGATGGCGGCCATCTACGCCGGAACCTATTGCCCCGAAACTCTGCGCGTCACCGTTGCCTATCAAGATGCCCAAAGCGCCGAAAGAGCCAAGAACTTCGGACGGGCGATCCAGGAATACGAAACTGTGCTCGAAACCTACCTCGACTCACCGCTGGCTCTGGCGCACTTGGGGATTTCTTCTTACCGCAGCGGCAATACTTTGCAAGCCATCTGGATTTTGGGCGCTCTCTGGGGGCGGGACAATCCCAAGGAAGCAGCCAATCAGGTCAACAAAATTATTGACGAGATAATGTAACGAGCCGGAGTGAAGTGAATGGGTCTGGCAATCTCCAGCCAAATTATAGCCCTGCTGACGTTCCCGGGCGTGGTGGCCCACGAAGTCGTGGAGCAGCTTATTTGCCGCTGGTCGGGAGTGGCGGTTCTGGATGTGTGCTACTTCCGCTTCGGGAACCCCAGGGGGTACGTTATTCATGAGCCTGCGCTTAAAGTCCGCAAGTCTCTCTTGATTGGCCTTGGTCCCTTCTTCGTGAATTCTCTTCTGGTGGCGCTGGTGGCCTTCCCGGCCGTCCTCCCGGCTCTGGAGTTCCGAGTGTCAATCGTGCAGAGTTATGTCCTAGCCTGACTGGGCATCTCGATTGCAATGCACGCGCTTCCAAGCCCCGGCAACGCTCGCCATGACGGCCGCAGGGATTTGTAATTTCGTTGTGTCGCGGTCCGGTCGAAAGTGATAATATTATGAGCAAGCGCTATATCGTTAATGTCCCCGGAGGAGGTAACGATGCCAGCGAAATCTCGAACTTGGATTTTCCTTGCAAGTGTCCTGGGATGCCTGCTTTTGGTCTCGTCCGAAGCCCTGTCGGCAGGAGAACAACAACTTGGCCGTATTCTTTACTCCAACGCTACGAGTTTGAGGGGGGTAGCTGTCCCAGAGTCAGAGACCATTCTCAGTGGCGACGTACTTGCCACCTCCGACCGTGGAAGCGCCCTTGTAGAGCTCAAGTCGGGAGCGAAACTGAAAATCGCGGGAAATAGCTCCGTTCGTTTTCTTGCTGATGGCGACAAGGTGCAAGCGGAGTTGCTGGCGGGCGCGGTGGTTTCGGAGAGCGCCGGCAAACCCACGCTGGTGGTGACCACTTCGAAGTTCCAGTTTGCGCCTTCGCAAGATGGGAACTCCCGCTTCGAGGTGGCGCTGTCGAAGGAGCAGGAAACCGTGGCTGGCGCCATGAAGGGGAATCTCCTTGTCAGAACGTCGGACTCGCTCGGCAGCTATATCCTACCCGAGGGGAAATATGCAGCCATCCCGGTCTCTTCGGTCGGAGTTCCCTCGCAAGAAAGGGCAGAAGGCGAGCCGAGCTCAGCAGGACCAACTGGTGTCGTCAGGAACGCGATCGGGGAGGGGGTCTTACAGCGGCAGGGACGGGGTGCGGAGATTCCGTTGCAGTTGAGCGACGCTATCAACGAGAAAGATGTCGTCCGCACTTTGGTAACCGGCCGAGTTCGGATTGAGCTTCTGGACGGTTCCTTCTTGAACGTCGGCGCTGGCTCGGTCATGAGGATTATCAATCATGACCCGCTGGCGCAGCAGACTCAGGTAGAGCTAACACAGGGGCTGATGCGCGCCGAGGTAGCGAAAGGCACCCAGCCCGGCGGGAGCTTTCAGGTGCAAACCCAGACGGCAATAATCGGCGGGGTAGGCAGCGCGCTTCTCGTCCATGCGTATCCTAACGTTACCGAAGTGTACTGTTTAGAAGGTCTATGTTCAGTTCAGAACATCAATCCAGCTATTGCCGGGCAGGTCACATTGCATGCCGGCGAGTCCACGACCGTACCCCGCGGGCTGCCCCCCACCGCGCCGGTGCAACCATCAGATGCCCAGTTACAAAGTCAAGTCGAACTAACCAATGTGGGTGGCGGTGGGCATGGACCGGGAAGCGTCGCCAAGGTGGGTTGGCACATTGGATCGCTCAGCGAAGCAGAGTCCATCTGGCTGGTGGGCGGTATTGCAGCGGGGACGGCGGCGGCAATCGCCATTCCGTTGGCTACGAGAGGCCCTGTCAGCCCCAGCAAACCATAGTATCCGGCCAGCTTGGTTCAGCGGGGCTAGCGGGAAATCAGCGCTTGGCCATACTCGGCGTTTCCCGTGTTTCCTGAATCTACGAGGGTCATCAGCGCCCGGGCAATCGGGGAGACGGCGATAGGGAGGCCTTGGGCAAGAAGGCCTTCCCCGTAGAGAGGTTCGCTGCCGCCCCCCGCACGGGGGCGATAGTGGCGCAAGTCTCACCATCGCCAGTCTCTGCGAGGGGCCGCCGGGCGATCATTCCACAACAAGCCTGCAAAGACTGTAGTTCATCCCAGACCGAAGAAGTGTGTGTTGGGTCAACGAGTGGGAAAGCTTCGATAGTTGCGCTGGACAAGAAAAGCATACCCGCCGTTGATAGCGCCCAACATGCTCGTCGCCAGCCGCGGATGAAATTTGTGCAGCCTGTCGATTCCGTAGATAGTTCCAGCGGCTATTGCCAGCTTGAAAGCAATAAGGGCCGCCGGCTGCGACGCAAAGGGACGGACGATGGGGTTTGCTTCCTGCGCTGAGCCGGTGTGGAGCGCCCGGATCGTAGACTGAGCGTCAAGCCCCTGGAGGACACCCTGCGAGACGTAGAGCCCTATCAACAACGGAGAACGTCGGTTTGTGATAGGCTTCGACTCCCGCGGCTGACTTCTGATCCCAATACCCGTCCCGTTGTACCCCCCTCCTTCGCTGAATAAGTGTGGAAGGGGGAGATTATCCAGGTTTCGAGGGTTGGCCGAGGGCCACTCAGGCCCCGTCGCACTAATTACTCCCACCTCAGCAAGATCGCCGGCCGTACCCTGATTTTGCCCACCTCTTACCCCTCCCGCGGCAAGTAATTCCAAAAGAACAATCGTTCCCGCTAATTCCATCCCGGGTCGCCACATGTGCCTACCTCCTTAAAGAGGCATCGGCCATTCGATCCCGGGACTCAAATTAGATTTGTCTTACGCTCTCGATGATCTCAATATTCGGCATTAGATACCTTATTTCTATCACCAAAAATTATTGAATGGAGGGTGCCCCATATGGGACGCACAGCGACGAAACGACAACGGGCTCCTCTTCCCGCAACTCAGAAGGTCGTGTTGAAGCAACCGACCATTACGGAAGATGACGTGAGACGCCGAGCCATGAAATCTACCTCAAACGAGGCACCAACCCAGGCGACGAGGTCGGTGACTGGCTTCAGGTAGAGCGGGAACTCCAGGCAAATAGACCGAAGGTCAGGGTACCCGGAAACGCCACTTAGTTGGCAGTCTTGCCGCCATTCCACAACGGCCAGACGACTTTAGGCAGTTCAGGAGCCCGACTTGGTTTTGGTGAAGGGGAGTCCTTTTTTCATTCCATTCGGGTGCCATCCCCAGCGGCTCGGCCTCGGTGAGAATCGGGCGGCGGTTCGGAGTGTCTTTTGGGTCGGCGGAAAGTGGATAATGGAAATTCCGGTTTCCTCGCGCACTAATTGGGAGTGTCGCCAGAAGGAGACTACTCAAGTTCCTCGGTCCAAACTAAAAAGTACCGATATAGCCCGTCGCGGAAAGGCGTGACCCGATACCACAACCGGCAGCGTACTTCTCGCTGGCGCGAAATTAGATAGACAGGTCGTTCTTCCATGACCGTATCCGGCATAAATCACTTCCGCCCATCTATCCACGGCAAGGGAAATTACAGCGACAATATGAGCGTGTAGGCGACCAGACCATTGATTTGGGCCGGCGAAATAAGTGATCAGTTATCAAGGAATCAAGAGACTGTTAATCGTCAACCCGCCGTTGCCCGCGTAATCGATAAAGCCCAGCGACCGGAATTTCTTCATGAAATGACTGACCTGTGACCGGGTGGTGCCGACCATTTGGGCCAGGTGTTCCTGATTGATTCCAGGATGGACAGTTTCTACTCGGCCTTCCTTGCCAAAATGCGCCAGCAATAAGAGAATCCGGGCCAGGCGCTTCTCGCTGGAGTTGAAAAGCTGGTCGACCAGATCCTCTTCAAAGCGAGTGTTGCGGGTAAGCAGATGCGCGATGAACAATTCCGAGATACCGTGCTGCTCGTGGAGCAGACCCACCATCAGCGCCTTCTCGATTCGGTAAAGAGTGCAATCCGTCACCGCCGTCGCCGTGGAGATGCGCACGGCTGGCCGGCCAGTCATCCCTCGCCGAAGAACTCGTTGTCGCTCAGGATGCTGACGATCGCTTCCTTGCCTTGTTGGAAGGTCACCGCGAGTTTCACCCTGCCGTGATGGAGATACCACACGGAATCCGCAGGGTCTCCCTGCACGAAGATCGTGCGGTTCGCGCCGTATTCTAGAACGGTTTTCCCGCGCGAGATTCCTCCGAGGAATGCTGCCCAATCGACGACCTTAGTCTTCTCGTTTGCGAAGCAAGTGGAGGCTTGCCTTTGCCATTGGTCCTGACAATCTTATGCGGGCTCTTCTGTGGCGTCATAACGACCTTTCCTTTCTCCTTGCGAAAGGCGAGTCCGCGGAGATTTAGGATGGAAACTGCACGCCGACATATCAACTCGGATTTTCGATCCTGAATTCTAGTATATCGTTTCATTGAAATATATCTATTAAGATAAAAAGCATGTTATGCTCAGGGCATGCCGCGAAGATCGACTCGTCCCCCCTTGCTATTAGTGCCCAACGAACGCGATTTGTTGGAGCGGTTGCGCAAGTCGCATACGGCGCCGCGCCGCGGCGTGCAGCGCGCTCAGGTTTTGTGGCTTTAGCACACCGGCGAAAGCATCGCTGCCATCATGCGCGCCGTCCACTTGACCCATAAGAGCGTGGCGAAGTGGGTGGGCAAGGCGTTGAAAGTCGGGGTGGCGGCGGGGCTGCAAGATACCCCCCACGGCAGTCCCCCCAAGCTGACGGAAGAAGCCA
>JBEKLF010000003.1:0-115754 GCA_050010335.1 Terriglobia bacterium | reverse complement strand
ATGTTATGGGGAATATCAGATAACTCGCTGGCCATCGTCCGTCCTCCTCGCCCTCGTAGGGCATGGGACGGACGTTAGCAACTTCGGTCTGGCGTAGTCATGCAAGGTTGCCGAAGCCTCACAATTTTGCGACGGATGGAGGGGATGGCAAGAATCCAGTTGTAAGGGGAGCAACAGTTGCGTAAGCTTGCGCTGCTCGAGGCTGCCGGTCATGGGCCAGAAACTTGTTATTCCTATACACGGGCGCCCCGCATGTGGATAAACGACCAAAGGAAGCAAGGAGGATATCCATGAATCGACGAACCTTTTCCAAAACTATTGCGGGGGCAACATTGGGAACGGCCGCGCTCGCCCTTGAGCCATTGGGGCTGGCGGCGGGACCAGCGGTGGATTCAAACACGATGGAAGCGCCGTTCAAAATTTCCGTCATGCTTTGGACAATCCTGACCGACCGGCCCTTCGAGGAACGTTTGGAAAAGGTTGCCGAGGCCGGGTACCACGCCGTGGAATTAGTCGGCGAGTACGCGAAATGGCCGGAAGATGACTTTCGCCGGTACAACAAAAAACGCGCCGAGTTGGGCATCACCTTTGATACGACTGCCGGCTTGCGCCATGGTGTGGCGGACCCGAGTGCCCGCCAGGCTTTCCTGGCCGACGTCCGCAAGGAACTGAGTATCATGGAGAAGATCGAATGCCCTTCCTTGATCGTGCTGACGGGTAACGTGGTGCCTGGTCTCTCGCCGAAGGCCCAGCATGACAGTTGCGTGGAAGGCCTGAAGAGAGCGGCGGAATTGGTGGAAGGGAAGAACATTACGTTGCTCTTGGAGAATATCGACCTCGAGGAAAACCCCCATTATTACCTGTGGTCAGTCCCGGAGGCTTTCAAGATCATCGAAGCGGTGAATCATCCCCAAGTCAAATTCCTGTACGATTTCTACCACGCGCAGATTTCCGGCGGAAACCTGATCGCCAACCTCAAAAAGCATGCCGACAAGGTGGGCCTGTTCCACATCGCCGACGTTCCCGGCCGTCACGAGCCCGGCACCGGGGAAATCAACTACATCAACATCTATAAGAAAATCGCCGAGCTGAATTACCACGGCTACGTCGCCATGGAATTCCTCCCCACTGGCGACACCGTCAAATCGCTCGCCCATGCGCGCCAGGAAGCCCTGCAAGCGGCGCAGGCGCGGTGATCGTAGCGGGGATTTCTTACCACTCCCCCAATTCCCCCCAACGGTGGGCGTCGTTACCGTCGTCTGCGTCGCGCAGGCGCTCGCCTCTTACCCCAGCTTGGCGAGGCGTGTGGAAACCTCGTGTTTAAACCGATCGATAAACCCCAATATGTACTCGGCGGGGTCCAGTTTCTCGTCTTCCACGAGGGGGGTGAGGTCGACCGCGAAGGTGACGGCGGCGCTTTGATCCACGGCGTGGGAAGCCAAGTAGGTGGCGTTGGCGCGGCGGCGGCCGGCGGTCGCCAGATCGTAGCGTTTGCCGCCGCAAATCTGCGAATCGTAGACGCCGACCAGCGACAGGGCCAGATTCTCACGCCCCTGCACATCGAAGACGATCTTGTCCGGGTCGCACAGCCAGTCGAGGGACCGCCAGACTTCGCAGCCGTAGAGACGCTGCGGGCGCGCTTCCTTGGGAATCTCGCGTAACGCGCGCAGGGTGCGCAACGCCACGGAGACGTGCGTGTCGTGTTTGTCGGCGAGGTTGTGGGTATAGATCACTTGCGGGCGCGCCGCCATCACCACCTTCTTCAGGTCCTCCGCCACCGACAGGTTCTTGCTATCCTTCACTTCGCCACTGGTGTAATCCAGAAAAACGTGCGCGGCATATTCGCCCACCACGGCCGCCTTCTTTTGCTCGACACGCCGCACCGTTTGCATTTCTTCGTCGGTATAGCGCGCGTAAATGCCGTCGCGCGCGCTGCCCGCGCCGTTGGTCACGGTGACGCCGGTGAAGTGCCGATCGTCGCGCCCAAAGCACTCCACAATGCCGTGAAAGGCCATGATCTCGTTGTCGTCGGGATGCGCGCCGATGGCCATGTGTGTTGTGCGCTTGAGGGCCGCTTCGGCTGCCGATCCGTGCGGCACATAGATCTCAGAACTCGACTTGTAGAAATCCATATCCTAAATTCTCCCCGCCTCATCCCTAAGGGGCAAGCTGGCTGCCGCCACGGCCTGGCCCACGCGGCGGGTGGATTCATCGGGCAGGTGCAGCGCCACTTTGGCCGCGAGCTGCGGGAATTCCTTCTGCAAGACTTCCTGCGCGCGCGCCATGATGATATTGCCGCCCTCGCCGGAAGTGACCCGACCCAGGATCAGCACGTGACGCAACTCGTAAAAATCCGCGTAATGCGCCACGCCGTATCCCACGTAGCAGCCGATGGTCTCAAAGATCAGCCGTGCGCGCTCATCGCCCCGGTTCAGCAGTTCCTGCACCGATTTGAGTTTTTCGGCGAGGCCCAGCTTGGCGTCGAGCGTGATACCCGCCACCGTGGCCAACCGGAACACCGCTTGCTGCGAGAAGTAATTCGCGCCCACTCCCTGATCGCCCGACCACTCATCTACGGGAGCTTGCGGGTCGAAATCAACCGGGCAGAAGGCCAATTCATTCAGCCAGGTAGTGAGCTCGCCCGTGGGCGTCACGTAGCCGCCCGCCTCACTGGAGCCGAGCGCCATGCCCAGCACCGCCACGTCATCCAGTGACAGGGCGCCCGCCAGCGCCGTCACTTCCCCGTCGTTCACGACGGCAAAAGGAATGCCGCCCCAGGCCTTTTGCAAATCCACAAAGAGGTTCCGAATCTGGGTGTCGAACAGCGGCTTGGGGACGCCGCGGTATAGCGAGCCCACCCGCGGCCGGTTATTGATGTATACGCCTGCGGCGCTTCCGCCCACGGCGTCCACACGCGGCAGGTGCTGCGCCGCCGTTTTCAGCGCGGTGTTGATCTGCTCAAAGTGATAGCGGGGATCGGCGGCATTCCGCGGATCCCAGACTACCTCTTCCGTGTACACGGCTTCGCCGTCCTTGACCGCCGCAACTTTTCGGTCGCTCGCGCCCAGGTCAAAGCCGATGCGGCAGCCTTCCAGGTGTCCGCCCAGGCGCACCGAGCCCTCATTGGGCGCGGGAACCTTGTCCGCGTCCGTGATGTCCACCGTGAACGGATGCTCGTAGACGTTTGCCATAAAATCCGAGTCAAATTTCCGAGCCCCTCCCGGAGAGTAAACCCGCCGGATATGCTCACCGACGCTCGATGGCCCGCCGGCAATGATGCGCCACCCACCCCTTTGCCAAAGGAGCATCTTCACCATACGCTCGGCGAAGACAAGGTTCAGAGCGGCGGACTCCGAGCCCTCATCCAGACACACGGTCCGGTACACGGAGAGCGAATGGTCTCCGCGCTCGAGCCCGATGACGAGGGGCACTCCGCCTCCTGAATTATTTACAAAATCCCAAAAATGGCGGTTAAAGATGACCGCTGGCGTGAATGACCGGTGTAAGGGTGGAATGAATTGGGGCTTCGCAAGCCGCAACAATGCTTCAGTATTCAAGTCTTCCTCCAGAAATCCTCCAAATCTTAAATCGCGGCAAAATCTAGCCCTAGATGATAAATTCATCGAACCTCAGGGTCAAGCAGCCAGAAAGTGAGGCACTTTCGCCATCGAGCCATTCAGTTCATCGGGCCATCTGGCCATCGGATCATTGAACCATCGGATTATTGAGTGATTTAGCGATTTTCGCATTTCGGTTTTCGGTTTGCGTCCTTCGAGTTTCCCTTTTCGAGTTCCGATCCTCGATTCCCGGCCTGAGATTTCCAATTTGAGATTTGAGATCGGGTGGCCCTCCCGGGACGGGTCCACGGCCGAACGTTCTCAATAACTATCTTTATTATCATCAACATCACGGGGTACGCACAGTAACTAACTTATTTTTCATCAACATCACGGGGTGCCAATTTTTGTCCCTATTGTTTTCAACAACATCACGGGCTATTCCTTCATTTTTGATGTGCATTTCTTTCGCTTCGTAGCCTCGTACAAAAACACTCTAACCTGTTTAAATTCAGTGACATCGATTTTTCATAGATTTCGGTCATTTGTAGCTAACTCGCTTTATTTCTAGTACATCACGGGGTAGGGGACCATTTACCCTTTTGCCCTGGCCATCTTGGCCTTGTCTTCCTCTGCGGGAGGATGCCCCTGGCACTCGCCATCGACCACTTGCCACTGCCCACTGCTCTTCGCACCCGATTATGGCGTGCGGAGGTACATTTTCGTGCGTGCCAAGGCAAAAGCGGCAGCTTCGCGAGCGCAGTCCAAAGCGCTTCGCGCATTTCAAGCGTCATCGCCAGCCGGGCAAAGGGGAATCGGTGGGTGGTGTGGCGTCGTAGGTGGACCTGGAGTCCGCGGCAAAGCGGGCAAGATGCCCGCGCTCCCAGCACCGACATTCGACACCCATACGCACTGCGCCATTTCACGCCGAGACAATCCTCCATCATGTAGGCCAGCAAGTAGGCGACCAATGTTCAGGGGAATTCCTGCGAATTTCCTGCCGGTAGGAAATTGACATCAATTTTTTTTACAACTTCCTGCCGGGACGTGATTTAGGCGAGGTTTCGCCCATTTCACAGCCTGTCGCGGGGACGGATCACCAACCACCGCCGAGACAAAATGTAACTATGGACCGCGTAACCGTTCTTGAAGGTTAATCCTGCGGAAGAGCCGCGGCGACCCTAGTAAATCGACCGCGCCTCGCGAAGTTATCTTCGGGTCAGTTTCACCCGCGCGAAAGGCTTCATTTCTCCCTTTTCTTCCGAATCCATCCCCCACTCCCAATTACCGGCGTCGGGGTGATACACGAACCGGGTGTGAAAGACGCTGTCTTTGTCTTTGAAGAGGAAGTGGATCTCGTCGCCATCCCGCTTGGAGCGCCCGATGGTTGACTGGCCCATACCCCCATAGGTATCGAGCCACGCGCCTACATATTCGGATGAGGCCGCGTCCCAACCAATAAATACCATGGCCTCGTACCCGGGCTGGCCCTTACTGTCCTTGTCGCGGGAGACTTCATGGATTCGTAGATATTGATGCTCCAGAACCCACTCGGCCGTGACATCGTGGGTGGTTTCTTTCCCCGCAATCGTCCCTTGGAGAACCCAGTCTCCGGCTAGGTGGTCGAGGAGTTGATCGTGGAAGGTCGGCTGCTGAGCAAAAGCAAAGCTAGCGCTTAGGGTGACCCAGATGGCCACCTTCATGATCGTTCGCATTGGTGTGTCCTCCTCGTGATAGAACAACGTCCAGGTGAAAACCAAAATTAGAGGCGGTCCGTGGAGCCGACTGCATATCATACCCGCAGATCTATTTGTCAAAATACGGATGCTTGGACAGCGGCAATCGGGGTAGTCCTCCGGTTAGCGGTTTGATGGCAAGGTCCTCAAAAAGCAGCGAAGGAGCGACGAAAGAAACCAGCGGCGCCAGGGCTTGTCCGGGATAAAGGCGTCCACCGTAAGCCGCATAGGGAAGGCTGTAGACCGTCAAATCGCGCGAGGTCGCAGCGAGGTCCTTAAACGCGGCGTCATCCAAGCCATCGAACTGGCCCACGCGCATCAATTCCTCGTGGCCGTCAGGGTAAACCTTATAGATCTCGCGGCCAACCCCCCGCACGATGACACCAAATTCTTTGTTCCGCTGCTTCACCATGCTCAGCAACAGGTCTTTCAACTCCTGCTCGCTCATTCCCTCTGTGACCGTGACGATCACATTGCTGGGCTGAGCGCCAAAGGTTCGAAAACTTCCCGTGCTTTGGGGGATTCCGGAGACGGGATCGCGGGAGTTGAGCAGTGTCTTGAGATAGCCGCCGTCGATGAGGTTCGTAGGGCGCGCCCGGACCCCTTCGTCGTCTGCCGCGTGGCTGCCGATCAGCGGCGTTCCCTGGTAGGAGGCTTGCGTGGGGTCGTCAACAATGCTCATGAATCGGGGGAGCACGCGAGACCCGAGCCGGTCCTGAAGTTTGCTCACACCTTGGCCGGCGTAAGCCTCCATCTGGGGATTGTCCGACGCCGGGGTGCGCATGGCGAGCAGCTTGGGGACGAAAGCCTGGCTAAATACTTCGGCCCCGGCGGCCCCATCGAAGAGCACCGGCCCGTTGTAGCGATCCACCACGGATGCCCGCCGATCCCGCGTTAGGACGTCCGCTAGGTTGCGAATTCGCGACGCCAACTCGGATTCCTTGGGGAGCGCTTCCATCGAACGCGCCGAAGCCATATTCCAAGCTGGCAGCATGGTCCCATCGACCGCCTGGGTCTCAGCCACGGCCATAAACGTTGCCCCTGAGGTTTCATTCGTCACCGCGCTCCCTTCGCTATTAAGATACCAGGAGCGGGTGTCGTTGACCGCCAGGCTGGCCGAGGAGGTATAAATTTCCGGCGATTGACGGAAGAGGGCGGAAAGGTTTTTCACCAAAGCCTCGGCTTGGGGGAGGTCCATCTTGATGGGCGAGAAGGCCTCGAGCGACGTAGCGGGTTCCTCCTTGCTGAAGTCAGGAAGGTTCTCGCGGGCTTTTCTATTCTCCAGCGCCCCGCGCTTGCGGGAAAGCATTTCCAGGGCTTCTTTGTAAGCCTCGTCAGTGGCCAGCCAGATTTGCCGGCGCAATTCCTGGTAATCGTCGTCGAGGGGGAGCAAGACGTTTGTGGCGAGCCCGTTGGCCGCGGGCGGATAGGTCATGAAATTGCTGTTGTCACTTTGATAGTTGCCGACCCGCACTTGCACCGTCAAGTAGCGGGCGCGCGCGAGGCCGCCGGAAAGCAACGCTCCGAAGGTAGCCGAGGTGTCAAGAGAAGTCCGGTCCTGCACGTGATAGGAAATGAAGTAGGGCTTTTCGAGCTGCTCGAGTTGCAATTGCTTCATGGAGCGGTCCAGCTCGTCGCGCATCGCCTTCATCACGACATCGTCCGCCGCCAGGGCCGGCAACGCCATCGCCGCCAGCAGAAGAATTCCGAGTCCCCGGGAAACCGTTTTCTGCATTCCGTTGCTCCTCAGGAGGGTCCGAAGTCCGAGGTTAAAAGGCCAAGCTGGGTCTGACCTCGGACCCCGGACTTCGGACCTCGGACTCTCCTATCGAATGGGGGCCGGGAGAATGGGCGCCCGCGCAGTGGATTTCTCCTTTTTCTGCACTTCGATTTGTGAAACCAGCAGATCGGGAGACGATGCCGACACGGGCACGGACCCCGATTCCGCGCCGCAGACCCCATTGAACGTGGCGACCTCCGCGTCGCCCGCCACGATCTTGCTGAAGGCCGTCAGCGGCGTGCCGATCAGGTTGACTCCTCGCACCAATTCCTCGCGCCCGTCGGGATAAATGCGATAGACCATAACGGGCAGCACGTTGAAGGCGTTGGGAGTGAACCGGCTGGTCAAAGTGAATCCGCCCTGAATATCGTCGAACAAGAGGCCGAATTTCTGGTTCTGTTTGTTGACCTCCTCGATCAGACGCTGCTTCAGTTCGGCACGCGAAACAGGGTGATCGACCACCACGACCAAATTCGATTGGCGGGCCACGGGAGCATTCCCCTGCTGCCTGCGCCCATGGCCGTTGGAGTGCGGAAACCCTTCGATGGGCGAACGCGACATCAAAAAGTTCTTGAACACGCCGTGGTCAACCACGGTCACCCGCTGCCCTTTTACACCCTCGTTATCGAAGTCATAAAAACCGGCAAGCTCCGAAGAGCCCAAGCGCGCGAGCGTGGGATCAGAGATAACGGAAAAATTCTCCGGAAGGATTTTCTCCCCCACCATCTTCTTGAATGTCTGGCCTTCGTTTTCGCCCTTTTGCCGATGACCTTCAACGCGATGGCCGAAAACTTCGTGGAAGAAAACCCCGCTCGCGCGGCCGGAGAGGATCGCGGGTCCGGTGTAAGGATCAACAATCGGCGCCACGCGCAGTGCTTGCAGGTCCTTAATCATCTGATCCACGAGCTTCAGCACCGCCTGGTCAGAAGGCAATCCCTCGGGATTGGAGGAATAGAACGATTCGTAGCGCGGCAAGTCCATTCCGTCGTCAGCTTTAATCTGAGCCGACAGGTAGAGGTAATAAATGGGCCGGGAGACCTCGATCTCCGATCCGTCGCTGTTCACATACCAGCGGGTTTCAATATCCGCGAGGAAATTGGCGGTGGCGGAGTAGATGTCGCCGAAGCGGGCAAAGGGCGCCGTATACTTCCGCGCCTTCTCCTCCCATGCCTTCTGGTCAACGTGCATCACCCGGGGTTTATCAAAATGCTTGGCCGCGGGCTCGGGGGAGAAGTCATCGGACTTGTCCTCCTGCGCCA
Source organism: Terriglobia bacterium (assembly GCA_050010335.1). Taxonomy (GTDB): domain Bacteria; phylum Acidobacteriota; class Terriglobia; order UBA7540; family UBA7540; genus Bog-366. The sequence goes on along the minus strand of JBEKLF010000003.1, from coordinate 107,422 downwards.
CCTTGACCTGAACGTCGGTGGTGATGGAGGCAAGTTGCTCGGCCGCCTGCTTGTATTTCAGGTCCGTGTAATACCATAGGACAGTGCGTAGCGCGTCAGGGTCCACTTCAATGGGAACGTAGATGGGCGCGGAGGGCTCGGCGGGCTCTTCACGGGTTCCATGGGTGTTGTCCAAATGGGGCGTCCCCACGCGCAGGTCGATATCCAACTGGCGGCTGCGGCTCTGCTGGCTGGTCTGGAGTTTGCCAAACGTCCCGGTGACGTTCACAACTTGATCGTCGGTGATTTCGTAGCTAAGGAAATAAGGCTGGACCGCCTCGGCCTTAAAGGCCCGCTGGGAGCGCGCCAGTTCCGCTTTCATGGCCCCCAGGATGGTTGCGGTTTCGGCATCCTGGGCTTTGAGGGCCGGTGTAAAAAGGGCGAGCAGAATAGCAGCAATCCATATTCTCAAGGGTAAACTATGCCTCCAGGAACGCATCATCGTATGGTATGTTTACCCCCTCGTCAACCGCGTCTTGCCGATTGAGCATCGGGCCGCCTCGGGCGTCGCTCGCGGCGCGCCCCTCAGAAGCCCCGGAGCACCGTGCTTGCTCTCCTCGGCAAGCCTTCCTTGGGAATGCGTTTCAACACCACATATTCGATGCTGTGTTCGGCGCAGAAAGCTCTCTTGTCGGGTTTGTCGCCGTCCTCATTGACCACATAGAAGTGAGGTTTGATGAGGGCGACCTCCGGTTCCGCGTCCATCCAGCCGTGACCCGTTGAAATCAGGGCTTGGTGCACATACCGGACCGAATGCACCATGTACAGGCGTTCGGCCTGGGAGAGCAACGGGTGTCCTTCGCCCTTCAGCAGCCGTATGTTCGCGTCATGCCCCACCACCACGTACAGATCGCCCAGTGTGGAGGCTTCCTCGAAAAACCGGATATGCCCGGAGTGAAACCAGTCGAAGCAGCCCGTTACGATCACTCTCTTCCGCGCGGAATCGAAGGTCGGAGGCACAAAGGAAGGCACGGGAAATACATTCAAATCCCGATTCATTATGACGCGGTACGGAATTCCTCGTGATTCCGCGTATGCGCGTTTGCCAGGAGAGTCGCCTTCCTCGTCCACAATCCAGGTGAGAGATTGAACTGCCCCTAGGTTAGGCAAGGCGCCGGGATCGGGGATTCCCCTGAGCATTGTTACCTGGTGAACGAAGCGCAGCGATTGGAGCAGATAACTGCGTTCCTTTTCTGGAAACTTGGGGGGCTTTCCCTCCAGCGCCTCGAAGGTTTCATCCGACCACAATGCTACGTGGACATTTCCCCACTTCGCGGCTTCCTCGAGAAAGCGGACGTGTTTTGAGCGCAGATTGTCGAAGCTTCCGGTGACGATGACGGTGTTCATAAGAGCAGTGGTTAGTGGCTAGTGGTTAGTGGGCAGAGGAGCGTGCATCGCAACCGGTGGTTGTCTATTTCTGTCCACCAGCCACTATTCACGGTCCACTGTTCTCAGTCTGACCTGCGCATGAAGCGAGCCCGGCACTGGCTCTTCCGACACGACGTACAGATACCCGCCGCCACAGCCGGAATACATGGCTCCGGCATACCTCGACTGGTAGGAATTCAAAATACCCTTCAAATCGACGGTGATGGCCGGATGCCTGATCGTGCAAGGGAGAATTGCCTCCCAGCAGCGCATGCATTCATTCATGGATGCGCCGAGCGCGTGCGCGTCCATCGCCAGGATCGCCGCGTAACAGTCCTTCCCCGATTGGCCCAGACGGCGTATCCATTCCTTGTTCAGGTTTTTTTCTTCGAGCGGATTGTAATGATCGGGCCGGGGCGCGATGGGTAGGATGTGGATCACGTTCTCCAGCCAGCGCGCGACGGCAGGATCATTGTTGGTTTCGATGTGAGCAGGGAAATAGCCGCCCTCACAGGCGATATCGTAATCCAGCCGGCTGATGCCCGGAATAATCAGCCCGGCCATATCCTGTGATCCCGAGGGCGCAGCTTTGCCTTGATTTTCGGCATCATAGAGGACGCGCACCAATTCCCGCGGGTCAACGTCCGGCAAAGCGTTGTTCCATAATTTGCGCGCGACCTCACGCGTGCTGGTGGCCATTCCGCTGCGATCCATGAAGCGAAAGGTTGGCTCAACTCCTACCACCACCATCGAACCCGGTGGACTAGGGTTGTGCATGGAAACGAACGGCTGGTCAATCCATCCGCCCGCAAAGGCCATTCGATAGGGGATTTTGCTAATGACGGAAGTGATGTCATGATCGGGGGACATGGGCATAGGAAGGACCTTGGGATCGTTGCGCTGGTCGGCCGGGCAATGGGCCGAGAAGCTTGGATTGGCAACCTGAAGAGTCTATCCCACATTTGGCCACACCTGCCAGTAGAAGTGGGATGTGGTCCGACAAGGCCCCCATCGGCGGGGCGGCAACGACCCAGTGGGACAATTTGACTGACCGCGATTTTGACGGCCGGGTTGGATAACGACAAAATGTTCCTGCGCGATTTTCGATGGGGTGGTTGGTGTGTACTCGGACAAATTGTCGTACTTTCGGCGGGGAACGACCATGGCAACGTGAAATGCCGGGTAGCGGGTCAATTTTATGAAGTAGCGGCGAGTTTACCTCGCCATAGCGCGGCGTGGAGCCGCCACGACATCAAAATGACCCACCGCCCAGGGCCGCGAGAATTTGCCTGCAAGCGCCGGTTGTGCGAGATTCTTCTTAGGGGCCTATGGCGGAAGACAATTCAGGGGAGCAGCCCACTCAACCCCGCCGCACGTTTGGCCAGTTGGCCAAGCAAGCGGGGTTGTTCGTGCTGTTCGGGACCATCCTGCTGATCCCGCGCATCCGGCGTCTGCGGCGGCGCGTGTGGGCTTGGACCTGCGTTCGCCTGGCCGTGGCCTTGTGTGGTGGGTGGCTTGTGTGGCGTTATGCCCAGGGGGGATCGGGAGCCGCGGCGCTGGCTGGGGGACTGTTCCTGCTTGCCTTCAGTTTGCTGGCCCGAGCGAAGCCGGTGGTGAAATCCGTGGACGCCCTGGCCCACGAGTTGACCGCCCTGATCGTGCTGAATGGCGGGATCTTCCGGCAGTCGCCCGATTCCACGCCGATCCGACAGGTCCAGATTCTTGTTCATCCCGAACGTATCATCGTGATGGGCCCGCGTGAGCGCCTTCTCCTAGAGATTCCCCTGGCCAAGGTGCGAAACCTGGCGGCGCAACCCGTTGCCAAGGGCGCCGAAGAAGGCGGCGGACCTTGGAAAGTGGAAATAAGCTGGCTGGCCGATGCGCCCTGCACTACGACATTTCACTACGACGGCGTTTTCGCCGAGCATCTGGCGCGGGTTGCCGAATCAACTTTGCGCAGCCAGTGGAAGAAGGAGTTGCCGGTCATTTCGCAATGAGGGAGTCTTACATGAACTCCGTGGGTACAATTCTCCAACTCGCGCGATATCCGGTGAAATCCATGCGCGGCGAAAGTCTCAGTGGCGCGGCGCTGACGCTTCAAGGTATACCGGAGGACCGGCGCTACGCGTTCGTGCAAGCGGCTTCACGGACCGACTTTCCCTGGCTGACGGCCCGCCAGCTACCGGAACTTTTGTGCTACAAACCCGCCGTGGAGGTGGAAGGTTCGGGGGAAATCGTGGTGGCGGTCACCACGCCCATTGGGGAGAAGTGGCCGGTGGACAGTGAGGAACTTCGCCGGGAACTCGAGGTGCGCTCCGGCCGAACCCTCTTTCTGTTGCGTAACGGCCGCGGCTCGTACGACGCGGCTCCCATCTCCATCATCAGCCGGCAGACCGTTGCCCGAATCGCGGAGGAAAGCGAAACGGAGGAAAACCCCTGGCGTTTTCGCCCGAACCTGCTGATTGATTTGCAAGATGGCGTTCCCTTTGAGGAATTAAACTGGGTGGGGCGGATTCTGCGGGTTGGAGACGCCGCTCGCGTCGCCATCATCAAAGTCGATAAACGTTGCGTAATCATTACGCTGGACCCGGAGACCGGCGAGTCAAGCCCCGGCATTCTGCGCTGTGTCGTCCATCAGCACGAGAAGTGCGCCGGCGTCTACGGGACGGTCCTCACCGCCGGAGAAGTCCGGGTCGGAGACCGAGTTTGGCTTGAAGGATCACTGGGGTAAGCGCAGCGGGACTAAAAGGGAAAGTCAAAAGTCAAAACGCAAAAGTCAAAAGGCAAAAGTGAAAAGCCGCAGGCCCCAAAGGCCAAGCCTTCAACCGGAAGTTGGCTCAGATGCTGCGAGGTCGTGTGGGCGAATGGGACGCTTGCGTCAAAAACAATGTATGCGCAACCCGCGGATTTGCTTTTTACTTTTGCGTTTTGACTTTTGACTTTTGACTTTCTTTTACGCCCTCGCTGCGCCTCCGCGCCTCTGCGGTACCATTCAGCCTGCTCAGCGCCCTTACCGAATGGAATCTCCCGCCAATCCCCAGAAATCCTTTACATAATACGAAGAAACGACATTCCCAAAGAGATGACAGATGGCCCGGCAATCGGGGATGTCTCCGTAGAGCTTACGCCCGCGCGCGAAGACCTTTTTGAATGACCCCTCGGGCAGCAAATTGCCGGCAATTTTCTTGAGCGGTTCGCAGGGATAGAAGACATCGCCGTTGGGGTAGACACGGGGAAACATGGTGGGAAAGCATTTGAAGTCCCCAAACTCCAGGACGGTTCTTAAGAGCTTGGGGGTGCCGTTAATCGGTTGCTTGCGCTCGCGGCGGCGCTCGATAATCTTTTCCACCAGCGCCTGATAGCGCGGGTTGCGCTTCAGCCGGAGGTTGGGCATTTTTTCGTGCAGTGCCGTCTGGGTGGCGAACACAAATCCCTGCTCCCCGCAGAAATCCAGGACGCGTTCGATCTCCGGAATATTCCACTCCTCGATCACGGTGCTGATGGTGATGTCGCCGGGCCGCCGCATGCGCTGTTTGGACAGTTCGAGGTTTTCGAGAACCCTGCTGAGTACGCCAGGCTTCGACTTGGGGTTCGCGGGATCCGCCGTCAAAGCATCCAGGCTGACGATCAGGCCGTCCAGCGATTCAAACAGGCGTTGACGCTTGTGGAGCAGAGTGCCGTTGGTCACCAGCAGCACGGATCGGAACTTTACCGCGCGCTTGGCGGCTTCCACCAGGTCTTCCACGTCGGCGCGCAGCAACGGTTCGCCACCCGTGAAGAGAATCGAATCCGTTTCGCGGCGAATGGTGCGAAGGAGCTTAATCGTCAGGTCGGTGGGCAATTCCTGGCTGAAGACGTCGGGCTCCTTTTGCGTGCAATAGGTGCACTCCAAATTGCATTTGTGCGTCGTGTAGAAAACCGCGGCATAGGGAGCAACGACATCGGTATGAAGGATTTCGCGGCGGTAAAGGTTTTGGAAATAGTGTTTGAAATTCTTCAAGACAAACGGGTAGTGACGCAGGAGTCCCCGCAAGAGCCGGAGGCCGGAAGATTCAGTTTGAGGATCGCCCATCCCATTCTCAGCCTAGCCGATGGGTGCGGCGATGGCAAGGTTTTCGTGACCCCGTAGCGCGGACCCCCCGCCTTTGGGGTCCGCGGTTCTTTCCTGGCAACAACCCGAAATGTAGAATGGCCCGGTCCCGAAGGCAGGTTTACAGCGCGAGCTTTGTGGAGAGCCGCACAGACCTCAAAGGCGGAGGTCTGCGCTACGTTCGCTTGTGCGGGGAGGCGCAACTGGGATCAGCCGGCCTCCGGAGACGCGGTATTCCACTCCCTGCCATTTCACCCGGCTCCAAACGAGGCTGTTCAGCCACAGCACGAAGGCGAAGGCATCCCAGAGGGGCACGAGCCACCACCGGCGCTTCAGCACATCGTCGCGCAATCCCCAGATTCCCATTGTCCAGACCAGTCCCATGCGGAAAATCAAGTAGGCGGCCACAAAACCCACCGCCCAAAGGAGGGAGGGCGAAAGAAACACGGCCAGAAGGGTCCAGGGCAGGCCCTGGGTAACAATAAGGCCAACGTAGCCCACGGGCCGGGCTTGGCGCGCCATGATGGCCCAGCGCAGGCGTTGGACGAAGAACTCTCGCAGGCTCTCAAGGCAGCACCACGTCTTGACGGAAGCGTCGACCAGCTCTATTTTGCGCCCACGCGCGGCGGTGCGGAAGCCGAGTTGGTAATCATCCGCGGCTTCGTTGGCCAGTGCCTCAAAACCGCCCATTTCCGCCAGGTTCTCGCGGGTGATCCCAATGGTTGCGCCCAGGGCAAAGCGCACGCCTTCGAATTGGCGGGCCAGAAGGACTGCCGGCATGAAATCGGTGCTGAGGTAAACGGCTTCAAGCTCGGGCAGCAGCGAACGCACGGGAATCCCCGTGAACATGCTGGTGACCAGCCCGACCCGCGCGTCGCGAAAGGGCGCGGCGACCGAGCGCAAGTAGCCCGGGCCGACGCGAATATCGGCGTCAGAGATGACCAGCAGATTGTGCCGGGCAGCGCGCGCCATCGCGCAAAGCTTATTGACCTTGTCATTCGAGCCGATCTTTTCCGGCGCCACCAGCAGGCGAATGGGGAGCGCGGGGAAATCGGCGATAAGCTTGCGGATGATGGGCGTCGAGGCGTCCTGGTCGCTCGAGACGGCGAACAGAATTTCGTATTCGGGATAATCCTGGCGGCAGAAGCTCGAGAAATTTTCGTAAGCTTCGGGGTCGAGTCCGTGAAGGGGTTTGAGGATGCTGATGGGCGGGGTGAAGTCGCGAGGCGCCGCATTCTGGCGCCGAAAGAAGCGGAGGGCGGCCAAGATGATAATTAAATAGCAAAACGAGGGCACTATCGCCGCGCCGAGAATCGCCCACCGCAACCAGGTCAAAATCAATTCGTGCTCCTTCTACCCCAAGCACACCAGCGCCACACCCACGGATACCAAGCCGATCCCCACCCAGCGCACCGGCGTCAACTTCTCCCCTAGGAGATACTTTCCCCCGAGCGCGCCGGTGACATAGCTCAAGGCCATGGCGGGGACCACAAAGCTCATGGCCTCCCAGGAAAGCAAAGCGAGCAGGGAACAAAACGCCAGGGTCAACTGAGCAATGCCAATCCACATCCAACCCTCGCGGAAAGCTCGTCCCAGAAAACGCAAAATTGCCGCCGGCGCGAAACTGCTAACTTCACCCAGGCGCTTCATGGCGTGCGCCACGGCAATATCGCCGCCCGTACCGGCAAAGATCAGGACCACGAGAGTGATGGCGGTGCGCATGTTCAAACCTTACTTTGTGGTGCTCGGGGGCGTACGCGCCACGAATGCCACTCCCAGGCAGATCAGCGCCACTCCCATCCAGCGCAAGCCCGTTACCCTTTCACCCAGCACGAAGTGCCCAAGCAGGGGAACCACTGCATACATCGAAGCGGTGGCGGGCAAGACGTAGCTGAAGTCCGCCCACGACAATACCATCATGAGCGCCGCGAGAAACAGCAACATGCTGACAATGCCAAGCCAGATCCAGACGCTGGAGAAAACCGCGACGAAAGCGGAACGCAACGCCGCCATCGACCAGCCATGAAGCGCGCCGATGCGCTCCATGCCGAGTCCGAAAAAGAAATTCCCGGCGGAATTGAGAACGATGAGCACCGCCACCAGGATTGAGGTCTTTAGGGTACGGGTTTTGGGTGGTGTCATGCTAGGTCTTTGCCCAGGCTTTCTGGAAGAATCTCAGCCAGTTGCCGTGCATGATGCCTTCGATGTCGGCTTCCTGATATCCGCGCTTCCTGAGCAGGTCGGGGACCTGTTGCAGATCCGCGATGGTATTGAGCTCGCGCGGCGATTGTTCCGTGCCGAACCCGCCATCCAGATCGCTGCCAATCGCGGAATGGCGCGCATTGCCCGCCAATTGACACACATGGTCGATGTGGTCGATCACGCGCTCGATGCTCACCAGGGAATTGTCGGTCTGGCCGGCCACATAGTTGGGGTAGAGCATCCAGGAATCGAAGACTGCGCCGATCACGGCATCGCGCTCCACGAGGGCTCGAATCTGTTCGTCGGTAAGCTGGCGATCGCCGGGCACGAGCGCCCGGCAGTTGTGGTGGCTGGCGAGCACCGGGCCATGGTAGATCTCGAGTGATTCCCAGAAGCTCCCATCGGCCAGGTGGGTGACGTCCAGGATCATTCCCGCCGCTTCCATTGCCGCGAGCAGCTCCCGTCCCTTGGAAGTGAGGCCCCCCGGCGCGCCGGTCCCATGAGCGTAGTAGCTTACCCCGTAGTGGACGGGCTCAACGACGCGCAATCCGCGCCGCCACCAGCGTTCCACGTCGCTGGGTTCGAGAATAGGGTCCGCGCCCTCCATGGCCAGGATGAATCCGAGCGGCGTGCCGCTGCCGCCCGCGCGGTTCCACTCCGCCACATGCGCTTCCAGCGCCGGCCAGTCCCGCAATATGCGCATGCGCCCCTGCGACTCCATAATGCGGTAGTAGTCCACCTGGCCCGCGCCCATGGCGGAGGCAACCTCGCGGCTGGGATAGTCGAGCAAGGGATCTCTCAGCGTGCTGCACCGCGCCAGCACCGTCGCGAGACATACGCCCAATTGGGCTTTCTGCAATTCCGGGAACGACACCGTGTTGTGCCCGCGGCGGTGATCGTTCATGCCCGCCTCCGCGCGACGGAGCTCCTCGATGCTCTTAGTCAGGTCACGCTTCCAGTTTAGGGCGTTCCAGGATAAATCGAGGTGCGAGTCGATGATCAGCATGATGGTTTCAAAGGTTCCTTTGGAATTTAGCGCGGATCCCTCGCCAGCAGGCGATGGATGGAATGGCTCACGTGTCGCTTCAACATTCAAAGCACAGTATATCAAAGCTTGCCGCAACGGGACGCGGCCCGCTGCCACGAGAGTTCTCGACACGAAAGTGATAAGGCGGATGTAGCGCGGGCGGGACGCCCGCGCTACGTCCGCACCGAGATCCCATCGACACGATCTTATCGAAATGTTTCAAAATTCGCTTCCGCGGGTGTACACTTCCGCCGCCATCTCAGAACGCCGTCGGTGGCGATTCCAACAGCCGTGTGAATTCGATAGATAGGCAAGGGAGGAGTGGGTATGAAGAAACGGTGGGTTCAAGGTTTTGTGGTCTTTGTTTGGCTGATATTCCTGGCTGGCCTCGTCCAGTCGCAGACTCCTACGCACCCCAAATCGAGTTCCCCGGGCGCGGCGCACGCCATGGTGGCGGCTGGCTCAACGGCCGCTCCGGAAGAGGTGGGCCTATCGTCCGAACGCCTGGCGCGGATTGCGAGCGCCAGTCAGAAAAGCGTTGATGATGGGCGCATTGCGGGCGGCGTCAGCCTGGTTGCCCGGCACGGCAAAATCGCTTACTTGCAAGCGGTGGGAATGGCGGACCGCGATGCCCACAAGCCCATGCGCACGGACAGCATCTTTCGCATCTGCTCGATGTCAAAGCCCCTCACCAGCGTTGCGGTGATGATGCTTTACGAAGAAGGCCGCTTTATGCTGAGCGATCCTGTTTCCGACTATCTGCCGGAATTCAAGCACATGAAAGTTCTCGACCCGCCGTGGCCGCAGGACAAGACTTCTCCGCCCGGAGCGCTGGTGGATGCCAAGCGGCCGATCACGGTCTTCAACCTGCTGACGCACACCTCCGGGCTGACTTACCAGTGGAACGCCCGGCTCGGCAAGGCTTACCGCGATGCGGGAGTGGGCAGCGGCATCAAGCAGCAGGAGGGAACGATTGGCGACGGGGTCAAGAAGCTGGCTGCCCTCCCTCTGTTGTTCCAGCCGGGAGACGACTGGGAATACAGCCTGGCGGATGACGTCCTGGGCCGTTTTGTGGAAGCAGTCTCGGGCATGCCCTTCGATAAATTTCTCGAGTCACGCCTCTTCCAACCCCTGGGGATGAAGGATACAGGCTTCTTCCCTCCTGATGACAAAGTCTCGCGGCTGGCCACCGCTTACGCGTACGACGAGCAGAAAGGACTGCACCCGATCCTTGATGGGCAAGTGATGGGCGGGGATGGCGGTTTCCAGTACTCGGCCGACTACCCTTACCGCGGCCCACACACCTATTTTTCCGGGGGAGGAGGGCTCACTTCCACTGCCGAGGACTACTACCGCTTCTGCCAGATGATGTTGAATGGCGGCGAGCTGAACGGCACGCGCATCATCAGCCGCAAGTCGGTGGAGTTGATGAGCCACAACCACGTGGTGGGCAAAGCCGATGGCGGCAATTACGGTCTCGGATTCGGAACCGTAGGCGAGCCCTCACAACTGACCGAACTCGGTTCGGTGGGTTCGTTTAATTGGGGCGGGTTTTACTTCACCTCGTTCGTCATCGACCCTAAAGAGGATTTGGTGGTCATCTTTATGGGACAAATAAATCCCGCCGGAGATTTGAATCTCAGCAACAAGGCCATAACGCTGGCTTACCAGGCGATCAAAGACTGAACAAGGAGCATGAAAATGATCAATACTGATCTGAGTTCTCCCGGCCGTCGCGCGATGGCCAAAAGCGCTTTGCTCGGTGGCGCTTCATTTCTATTGGGCGCGCCGGGCGCCGCGCGGGCGGAAGGCCCGGCTGCTAGCCAGGCACAACTCAACGTGCGCGAGTTCGGCGCGACCGGTGACGGCAAAACCGACGACACGAAGGCCATTCAGCGCGCCCTCGACGCCGCGGGGGAAGCGCGAGGAACGGTATTCGTGGGTCCCGGTGTGTACCTTTGCGCCGGCCTTCTGATGCGCCCAAACACCGCGCTGGTGGGCGTTCCGACCTGGGATTATCACGGCGGGAGCGGCACGGTTCTGCGGCTCGTGGATGGCGCGGCCAAGTGCCTCATCAACATTGCGGGGGCTTGGGGCGCCACGATTGATGGGCTTAGTTTCGATGGCGCCCGCCTGGGCAAGGGCGTTCACGGAATCTTTCTCGACAAGCCGGACTATGGGAAGCGCGAGGACTGCTTCCGCATTGAGCGCTGCCAGGTGGTGCGCTTCACGGGAGACGGAGTGAGCCTGGCGCATGCCTGGTGTTTTTCCGTCCGGCATTCGATGCTGGGCTATAACCGGGGAGACGGCCTGCGCTTGCGCGGTTGGGACGCGTTCATCAGCGACAACTGGTTTTCCGGGAACGAGGGCGCGGGCTTTGGCGCGCGCGACGAAAATGCCTCCGTGACCCTCACGGCCAATCGCATTGAATGGAATGGGCAGGAGAATATTTTGATTACCGGTGGTGATGGCTATCAGATGACCGGAAATTTTCTCGACCGCGCGGGGACCTGTGGAATCGCTCTGCGCAACGGCCGCCGGCCTTGCGTGCAGATGACCGTGACCGGCAATTTCTTGAAGCGCAGCGGCAAGCTGGCCGACGCCGCAAGCTTCGATTCGTCACATATTCTGATCGAGGGGGCGCGGGGCGTTACCTGTGTGGGCAACAACCTTCAGGCGTGGCGCGACGACGGGCCCGAGGGAGCGTGGAGCCCGTCCTACGGCATCGTTTGCAAAAACCTTCAGAATTCCGTCATCACCAACAACGTGCTGCACGAAGCCGCCCTGCGACAGCTTATTTTGGACCAGGGCGGCCACGGTGAGGGTGTGGTGCTGAAGGACAATCCGGGGAGCCTGTTTAAGGTTCCGGAGTGACCTTCGGGGAACAAGGTCATTGTCTGGCCGGCCCGGGTTTCTCCGCGCCGGCGGCTGAGTCCGGCTTCTCGGGAGGGTCGTCCGGGCGGATTGGTTTGCGCGGAATCATCTCGCCGCACATCGCGGCGTTATAGACAAAGTCTGCCATGGTCGTCGCCGCCTGCTGCAAATCGCTCGGGCGAATGTGCTCGTAAACGTCCAGGTTGGAGTGGTGAGTCAAGGTGCCGTAGTCCAACGGGTCCTGGAGAAACTCGAAAGCGGGAATATCCACGGCGTCGAACGAGACGTGGTCGGTCGAGCCGGTGTTGCGCATGGTGAGGGTGGTCATTCCCAGGTCCTTGAAGGGCTCCATCCACTTCTCGAAGATGGGTTTCACCTGAGCGTTTTCCTGAAGATAAACCCCGCGAATCATTCCCGCCCCGTTATCGAGGTTGAAGTAAACGGAAACCAGTTTCTGCTCCGGCTTCAGTTGCAGCGGGCCGGCGGGCGGGCGCATGAACGCCGGGAGCTGCTGATCCTCGGGCTTGGTTGATTCCGGCCGTGATCCAAAGTGTTCTTTCACGTAGCCACGGGAGCCGAACAGTCCTTCTTCTTCTCCCGACCAGAGCGCGATGCGGATGGTTCGCCGCGGCTGGACTCCCAGCTTCTCGAGCAAGCGCACAGATTCCATCGCTACGACCGAGCCCGCACCGTTGTCCGTGGCCCCTTCCCCGGCGTGCCAGGAATCCAAGTGGCCGCCCAACATCACCACCTGGTCCTTTAGGCTGGGGTCTACGCCGGGAATCTCGGCCAGCGTGTTGTAGGCCTTGTCATCATCGTCGTAAAACGTGGTTTCGACGTTCATCTCGACTTCGACAGGAACCCTTCTTTCGAGCAATCGAGCCATCCGGCCGAAGTGCTCCACGGAGATAGTGACTCGGGGAACGGCAATCGTCTTGCCCTTCTCGTAGCTTCCTCCCGACTGCACAAAGATGGTCCCGTCCTCGCCGGGATTGCGCGTCACATCCAATACCGCGGCCACGTGTTCATCAGCCAGAAACTTCGGCAACTCCTCCTGAAACTTGAAGCGCTGCATCATCTCCGCGCGGCGCGGTCCCGCGGGGCCTGCCGGACGCGGCGGGGCGCCGGGAAGGGGGGGCCGTTCGAATAACGCGATGTTGGCGAGTTCTTCCGCATCGTCCCGGCGGAAGAGAGGCTTTTCACTAGGGTCGGGAATGCGAGCCTCGCCGAACAACACAATCTTACCCGCCAACTTTCCCTTGTACTTTTCCAAGTCGGCGGTGATGGTGGCAATTACGTGCGTCACCTCCGCGCGCAGCGGGCCGCTCGTCCCGGGCGTCCAGGCCTCGGGGATCGCCAGGAACTGCATGATGTCGGGCGAAACCATCCGCACTTCGCAACGTTGGTAAGCCCAACCACGCCCGAAGGGGCCCCAGGACTCGAGATGAGCATTCACCAAGCCCCACTTCGTAAACTCATCGCGCGTCCATTCGTTCGCCTTCTTCATGCTGGGCGAACCCGTCAGGCGCGCGCCAATCTCGTCGGTGAGGTGGCTCATCAGGTCCATCACCTGACTGTGGCCGTACTCCTCTTGGCGTAGACGAGTAATGAACTCAAGGTCGGGAATCTCCGGCTTGCTCACGGCGGGCGCGGGCGCCGGCGCCGCGGAGGCTTCCTTCGATTTCGCGTTGGGCTTCTTGTCGGCGTGAAGATTCGCGGCGAAATACGGGATGATGACAAGGGCCGCTGCTACGGCCAACAGATTCAAATTTCGAAATCTCATGAGATCGTTACTCCTCCTTCTTTCCATTGGTATCGTAAATCTCCACCGTCCCGTACTTCTTCAGCACGTCACGGATGGCCTGCTTCTGATCGTTGCCGGGCTGCTTGGGGTCGCCGACGCACACGATTTGCAGGTGGTCGACGTCGACGTACTTCCGTGCTGCCGCCTGGATGGCGTCGGCGGTGGTGTGGGCGACCTCCACCGGGTACCGGTCCCAATAATCAATGGACAGTCCGTAGTCTTGAACCAGTATCCATCGCGACAAGAGCTGCTGAGGCTGCTCGAGGGACAGGGCATAACTTGACACGATGGAATGCCGCGCTTCATTCAGTTCGGGCTCCGGAACCTTTTCGTCCCGGATGCGTTTGAACTCGAACATCAATTGTTCCATTGAGCCGTCGGTCACGGCGTTGCGGACTTCCGTGTTGGCCGTCCACGCTTCGCGGTATTTGTCATCTCCCACTCTGCTATAAGCTCCATAGGTATAACCGTGGACTTCGCGGAGATTTAAAAACAGGCGCGCTTGCGGACCACCGCCCAGTACCCGGTTCATTACCGTGAGCCCGATGAAATCCTTATCCGTGCGCCGTGCCCCGTAGTTCCCGGCCACGATGTTGGTCTGCACGGAGTCGGGCCGGTCCACGAGATAGATCTTGGCGGGCGCGGGCGGCGGCAGGCGGCTCCAATCGGGATTGGGCACGGGCTGGCCCTTCCAGTCGCCAAATGTTTTTCGACTGAGTTCCTGGAAGTCGTCCGCTTTGACGTCGCCCACCACGGCGAGAATGGCGTTGCTGGGCACGTAGTAACGGTCATGGAACTCTTTCAGGCGTTCTACGGAAGCGGCTTTGATCGATTCCGGAGTAGGCAAAGTGACGGCGGCAGGAAAATCTCCGTAGAGCGCCTGGTGAAATCGCTCCTCAGCGAGCGCACCCGGCTGAGAGCGCTCCTGTTCAAGGTCCGAAAGTTGTCGAGCCTTGTATTTCTCCAGTTCATCTTGGCGGAAAGCGGGATTCAGCACGATGTCGCTGATCAAATCCAGGATCTGGCCGGTGCTGGGGGAAAGGCCTGATGCATTGATACTGGAAGTAGTGGAACCGAACCCGGAAGAGCACTCCAGCGTGGCGCCGATCTTATCAATATCCGCCGCCAATTGCGCGCTGGTCCGGTGGGTTGTGCCCTCACGGAGCATTTCGATGGTGAACCCGGCGAGACCCGGCAAATCCTTGGGATCCGACATATCGCCGGTCCCGAACTGGAGAACGATGTTGACGGTGGGTAATTTGTGCCGCTCGAGGACCATGACCATGAGCCCGTTGGGGAGCTTGGTCACCACCGGCCTCGGCAGGGTCACCTGGAGGGTTTCATTGCTCACGGGGGCGCGATTGAGACGGACCACCTTGGAAAGCTCGGCCGCGTGCTGTTCTTGTGCGAAGGCGGGCATGGCCACGGACATCGCAGCGGCGAGTGCCGCCAGAAAGAAAATAGAAGCTCTATATTTTGCCATCATGGTTATTTCCCCTCCTTTTGAGCTTTCGCCGCTTTCCGCTGTGAGGCTGCCGGCAGATCCGTGACCACCGAGAGTTGCTCCGGGACCAGGTACTTTTGGGCGGCTTCCTTCACCTGATCCGCGGTTACGGCATCAAACTTGTCCACGGCGGTGTTGATCAAATTGGGATCGCCAAAATAAACCGCGTATTGGCCGATTCGGAAGGCTGTGAAGAGGTCCGATTGCCGGGTTTGAATCTGCCCGCGCAAAAACTGCACGCGCGCCTTATCTAAATCCTCGGCGGTGATCCCGTCCTTCTGCACCGCGGCGACCTCATCCCTTATGGCTGCCTCGCAATCCTCTGGCTTCACACCCGGCCGTAGGAAGGCGTAAATATAGAGTAAGCTCGGGCCGCGTCGCTCATCGGCTTGGACAAAGACCTGGGTGGCATATTGTTTTTCCTTGACCAGGCGTTGATAGAGGCGCGAGCTTTCCCCCTGGCCGAGCACGTTCCCCAGCACGTGGAAGGCTTCGTTATCCGGCGTGTTGCCGGGCGGAATGTGATACGCCATGATCACCAGCGGAGTCCGCGCCAGCGGATCATGGATGGTTTCTCTCCTCTCGCCATAGTGAGGCGGCTCAGTCATGTCAACAGGCGGAGACGCGGGTTGCGACGGGATGTTCCCAAAGTACTTCTTCACTTTTTCCAGGGCCTCGGCGGGGTCGAGGTCGCCCACCAGGGTCAGCACCGCATTGTTGGGCGCGTAGTAGATGCGGAAAAAATCCTTCACGTCATCTACCGAAGCCGCGTTCAGGTCAGACATCTCGCCGATGGTGGAATGCTTGTAAGCGAAGTTATCGTAAGCGAGATTGTCGATGTCCAAAAACGCGTGGCCGTAAGGCTGGTTGTCCTCGCCCAAACGGCGTTCTTCCTGAACCGCGTTGCGCTGGTTGTCGAGATTGGATTGGTTGACGGCCAGGGAGCGCATGCGATCACTTTCCAGGAACAGGCCCAGATCCAACTGATTCTTGGGCAACTCCTCGAAGTAATTTGTCCGATCCTCATTGGTGGTGCCGTTCATGTTGCCACCATTGTTGAAAATGAGGATGAAATGCTCGCCCTTGCCCACATTTTCCGAGCCCTCGAACATCATGTGTTCGAAGAGGTGAGCGAAACCGGTGCGTCCCGGCCGCTCATTCCGCGATCCCACGTTGTAGGTGACCGAAATGCCAAAAACCGGCGCGGCGCGATCCACCGCGATGATCACGCGCAGACCGTTGTCCAATTTCTGATCGGTGAATTCCACAAGAGGCAGTTTCGGCTGATCAGCCCGCACGAACTGCGTGGCCATCAGCAACCCGCCGAGCAACAGCACACACCAACGATGGCTTGTCATGCATGACTCCTATTGACCATTTTCTTTACAGAAGAGTACCATTCTGCTCCTAAATGTGTTCCCGGCTCAAGCTCCAAAAAAACGGAGTGGAATATTCTAGCGGGCGTTGAATGCTTGGCGGGTTTGTCGTTGATCCTGGCCCGCAATCTCATGTAGATTTAGAGCCACAATCCGTATTGAAACGCTGGGGAGAAACGTGGACCTGCTCAAACTGCATGACGCCGCCCGCGAGCTAGGGGTGAGCTATCCGACGATCAAGCAGTGGATTTACCATGGCAAGGTGAAGTCGGTCCGTACCGCCGGCGGGCACCATCGGATTCCTCGCGCCGAAATCGATCGACTCGCCTTCTTCGGGGAGGCCGGCAAAGACACAAAGAAAAGGCCATCTCCCGGATTAAAATTGCCGAAGGGACTGGAACACTTCATCAGCGGCCGGAACCAGCTCATCGGCCGCGTCACGAAGGTGGAGATCGTCGGATTGCTGGCCAAAGTAGCTCTGGATATCGGCGGGCAGACCATCACCGCGATCATCACCAGCGACGCGTGCCGCGACCTCGGCTTGAAAAAAGGGCAGCCTGCCGCAGCTTTGATCAAGGCGACGGAAGTCATGATCATCGCGTCGGGAACGCAGACATCCTGAAGAAATCCGCCCAACCGGACTAACTCCTGCTCGTCCGCAAAAACTCACATCTTACGCTAGGCAGAAACCGCGGGGGAAGTGTAGCTCAGTTAGGAGAAGCGAACACGTTCCTCCGAGCGTGAGGTTCTCCCCCCTCTGGCATAGAGCGTGCTGTAAAACGTGTGAGGGCTGCTTGGAGTGGGCAAAAAGGGTCAATATGTCGTGTTTTAGCCCAGCGGCCTCGACACTTTCACGAGTTTTGCCGCTAATCGCGCCGGAGAGTTCTATGGATATCCTCGAAAAGCTTCGCACCCGAGCACGTCTTTTCCCCCAGCGTATTGTGCTTTTTGAGGGCGAAGAAGACCGGACCCTTCAGGCAGCGCATCTGATTGAAAATCAGAAGGTTGCAGACCTGACACTGCTGGGCGACACCGCGAAGATCGCGACCCGGCTGCAAGTTTTGGGGGTTCGCCTTGAAAATGCCCAGCTCCTTGACCCCGCATCCAGTCCCAAGTTGGACAAATATGCCAATCTCCTTCACGAGCGCCGCCGCTCGAAAGGCATGACACGGGAGCAGGCGCTCGATGCTGCCCGCCAACCCCGCAATTACGCCGCTCTGATGGTGTCCGCAGGCGACGCCGACGGCTCTGTAGGTGGCGCGCTGAATACCACCGCAGACACCGTACGGGCCGCGCTCTGGGGAATTGGCGTAGCCCCAGGCGTCTCGCTGGTTTCAAGCTTCTTCCTGATGGTCTCCCCGCGCCATCACCTCGGTGCGGAAGGCGCAACCCTTTTCGCCGACTGCGCGGTGGTGCCGCAGCCTACGCCGTCGCAATTGGCGGACATCGCCATCGCCACCGCCGCGAACGCGAGGGCCCTTTTGGGAATTGAGCCCCGCGTCGCCTTGCTATCCTTTTCGACTCACGGCAGCGCTGAGCACGCCATGATCGACGCGGTTCGAGAAGCGCTCGCATTCGTGAAACAGCGTGCGCCCAAGCTTGCGGTGGATGGGGAATTACAACTCGACGCGGCAATGATTCCGGAAATCGCCCGGCGCAAGGCCCCGCAGTCGGCCGTCGCCGGACGCGCCAACGTGCTGATCTTCCCTGACCTGAACGCCGGCAACATCGGTTACAAACTGGCGGAGCGTTTTGGCGGATGCGAGGCGATCGGACCGGTTTTGCAGGGACTCGCCAAACCCGCCAACGACCTTTCCCGCGGCTGTAAAGCGGAAGACATTGTCACGGCCGCCGTCATCACCGCCATCCAGGCGCAAACCCTGAAAGAGGAACGAAAGGCCGCCTAAGGCTCGCTGCGGGACCGTTGCCCACGGCGATTACCAAATCCCTTCTCTCGGGGTGTGCTAAACTGGCCCTTCTTATGGGCTTCCACTGCCCCTCTCGTCTAATGCTTTTGTGTCTGGCCCTTGCCGTATGTCCGGTAAGCCTGCCCGGCAGTCAACAAGCCACTTCCAAGCCCGCGTATCCTGCTCCGCCCGTAAATTCCGCGGAGACGGCGCCTACGGACGCTGCGGTTCTCCGCAAGAATAGCCTCACGCATCTTGCCTTGCAGCGCGGCGGCCGCACCATTCACGTTTACCTCTATGCTGAGGATCAGAAAGCGGATGTGATAAGTGCGACCTTCTGTGGCGGGAACGAAGGCGCCAAGCAATACTCAGGACACTATCAACTGATCAGCGTAGCCGACAACGCCGTGGTCTCCCGGCTTGACATCGATCCTGACGACACTTTTGTGGAGAAGAAACCTCATGATGGCGCGCGGCTGATTCACGACCCCAAATCGGGCCAGTACCTTGTGGCGATTTATCAGTATGAGAGCTGTAGCATTGAGAGTGTGCAAGTCTTTTCGGCTGATCCTTCAGGGCGACTCTTCTTGATTTCTTTCCTCGACCGGGACGGGCGCACCTGGAAACAGTCATTGACCGGCGCTGACGGCGCAGTCCCGCCGGGCGCGAGTGGCGACCTGGTGTTCTGTGGTTACGACAATGCGATCGGATTTGACCTTTGTGGAGCTTATGCCTTCGACGGTGCGAACTTTCTGGAGACAGACAAATGGATGACTCAGGATCTGGAAGCGCCCGCGAAGGGACGCGATGAATCGGGCCAGGGCGCGAGAACGTTGTTTGAGTTCCTCTCCGAGCTTTCCGTGCATGGCTACTCGGAAGCCGCTTACTATCTGGACTCGAACGCAGGAAGTCCCACGAGCGGGGTACCGGTTCCAATTAACCTGGTCCAGAAAGCAACCTTCCTCGAAAGCTATTGCACCGTGAAGGGGGGACAATGTTTGACGCCGGTCGAGATCGAGAGAAAACCCGGTGCGGACACGTCCGGCATGCTGCTGTTCAAAGTCTCGTTCCAAACCTCAGATTTTAAGCCCCTCAAAATCGGCCCGCGCTCAAGCTTCGATTTCCGCGTCGCCAAGACCCCTGACGGATTCAAAGTGGTCGACCTGCCGCCGCAGATTCCCTGAGACAAGAGTAAGCAGTAGGGAGAACGCGGTCAGCGGGAGGCAATAGGCAGGAAGCACGAAGCTGCGCAGTCAAGTCATCGGGGGGACAATTTGGTGATGGAGTGAACGACGAGGCATTCGGATTGAATGGGTTCTCGTTCACCCGATCTCCCGATCACCGGATCACCCGATCAACTGATTCTATCCCCGCCGATACACGATGCGGCCGGCGACAATCGTGGCCGAAACCCGGCCGCGGAACGTGCGCCCGTCGAAGGGAGTATTGCGGCTCTTCGATCGCCCTTCGGCTGCATGGTACGTCCATTCCAGATTCGGATCGAAGAGGGTGAGGTCGGCCGCTCCGCCCACCTGCAATCGGCCGAGCGGCTGGTTGATGATGCGCGCGGGGTTTGAAGCGAGCAGCGAGACCATGTGCCAAAGTGAGATCAACCCCGTATGAACGAGTTCGGAAAGCGCCAGGCCCAGCGCCGTCTCCAGTCCGATGATGCCGAAAGGCGCACCGCCGGCGAGGGGCTTCGCTTTCAAATCCGCGGCGTGGGGAGCGTGGTCCGTGGCGATGGCATCGACGGTGCCGTCGGCAATGCCGGCGCGAATCGCTTCCACATCCGCAGCGCTGCGCAAAGGAGGATTCATCTTGGCGTTCGAGCCGTGCGCCAGCACTGCTTCGTCGGTGAGCGCGAAGTGGTGAGGCGTGACTTCACAGGTCACCCGCACGCCGCGGCGTTTGGCTTGCCGCACCATTTCGAGTGCGCCGGCGGTGGAAAGATGCGCGACGTGTAAATGCCCTCCGGTGGCCGCGGCGATCACCAGATCACGCGCCACGCAAACGTCCTCCGATGAGTTGGGAATACCCCGCACCCCGAGCTTTAGGCCCACAGGCCCTTCGTTGATGACGCCGCTCGCGCTCAGGCTGGGATCTTCGCAGTGCTCGCTGATGGGCACGCCCAGGGCGCGGCTGTGTTCCAGCGCACGCCGCAGCAGGCCGGCCGTTTTCACCGGACGCCCGTCGTCGGAAAAAGCCACCGCCCCCGCCGCCACCAACGCCGCAAAGTCGGTGAGAGACTCTCCCTGGCTCGCCATGGATACGGCCGCCACCGGGAACACCCGCGCCAGGCCCAGGCGGCGGGCTTTCTCGATTTGAGCGGCCACCAGTCCGGGTTGATCGATCACGGGCTTGGTGTTGGGCATGGTGGCAACGGCAGTAAAGCCCCCAGCCACAGCGGCCGCCAAGCCGGTTTCGAGCGTTTCCGACGCCTCGCCACCCGGCTCCCGCAAATGCACGTGGATGTCAACAAAACCCGGCGCCACCACGCTCCCGCGGGCGTCGAGCGTTTCATCAGCTCCGTCCGCAAGGTTCGGGCCGATCTCGCGAATCACGCCGTCTTCAATGCGGATGTCCAACGCCCCGTCGAGATTGTCTTCCGGTGACAGTATGCGACCGCCCTTTATCAGTAAAGAAGCCATGAGATCCTCGATGCTATCTGTATTTCGGCAGGCAGTATAGCACCGGCGCGGAGAAGTGAGTAGGAACAGCGGAATTCGATTTGAGAGGGGGGCTTTCCCCGATCGGTCCCGGCGTCTACCTTGGCGCTACGAATCAGGCCGGCGATACTAAAGGGAATAGCGGCAGCAAACAATCCTTCACCGGTTGGTAGGTCTTGCGGTGCTCAGGACACGGACCAAAGCGGGCGAGCGCAGTCAGGTGATCGCGCGTGCCATAACCTTTGTTTCTGGCGAGGCCGTATTGCGGAAACACGCGGTCGAGTTTTGCCAGGTGCTCGTCGCGGGCCACCTTGGCCAGAATCGACGCGGCGGCAATGGAAACCGAACGCGCGTCGCCGTGGATGATGGCGCGGTGGGAAATGCAAAAGTCCCCGCCGGCCTCGCGCAGGGGCATGGCATCCGTGAGGATAAAATCAGGAGTGGGGGTGAGAGCTTTGATCGCCCGCTGCATTCCTTGCCTCGAAGCTTCGTACACATTAAGAAGGTCCACTTCCTCGGCAGTCACCGCCACTACCCGCCACGCCAGAGCTTTCGCGCGGATTTCCACCGCCAGGGATTCGCGCACGCGCGCTGTGAGCTTCTTGGAATCGTCGATGCCGGGGATCGGTTCTGCGGCGGGATCAAGGATAACCGCTGCGGCATAAACCGGCCCCAGCAGCGCTCCTCGCCCGGCTTCGTCGCAACCTGCAATGTACTGGCACCCCTGGCGCAAGGCCAGCGATTCGAGCTGGAGCGTGCATCGGAACTCGGCTGGTTCGCGTAGACGCGGCATGATGGTCGAAGTTAGTTGTATCCGTTCGCGGGTGCGTATGCAAGAAGGAACTGCGACCGCGGCGGGGGGACGACATCGCGACGCCGCGTCTACTTTTTCCCCAAAGCCTCTTCGACCGAGCGCAGCATCATGACGTCTTCCTGGTTATAGGCGAGCACTTCTTTTCGAATGGCCTCGTCCCGAGTGGTTTCGTATTTCTTCCACATTTCGTCGGCCCATTTGCCATCTTTGCCCGGCAGCTTTCGCTGTAGCCCCAGGCTTTGCTCCACCACCTTCAGCCCGCCCCAGAGTCCTTTCCGCCAGCATTCCGGACACAGGTCCACATGCCCGAACTCCTGGTCGAGCACGACCCCCAGTTGCGCGGCAATCACGGGGAAGTCGAAACCCACATAACCCTTCACCTTGTCGGGAATCGATCGCCCATTGTACGTTACCAGCCGCTCCACCCCTTTAAGCACCAACATCAAGTTGGCCCGCGTCACATCGTTCCCCACCAACTGAATGAAAGCATCGCTCTCCCCATCCAAAACCCTCACCCCAATGACAGTAATCCGGTGATGCTTGTAGTCCTTGAACAGCCGCTGATCGGTGAAGGTTCCGTCGTAGCTGGTTTCAATGTCGAGGTAGGCGGTTTTCATGGGATCCTCGCTCCGTTTAGCCTGCCTTGCAGAACAGCAACTCTTAAACACATCTTGAATAATGCGGTTCACCACGGAGTATGTGTGTAGCTTTTCCCGCGCCGACTTTCAGTGCCGTCACGAGGCTATCATACTTGGCTATCAATATTTGACAAATCTAAAATGCAACTTTAGATTTGTCAACAATTCGCCGGGACATTAATTCTCCCGCCCCAGGAATTCGCGGCGCTTGCGGGGCTTCGCGGGCCGGCCCGTTTCGACCGAGCGCGCGAGTTGCACCGCGTCAAATCCAAACTTTTGCCGAAGATGGTCAGCCGCCTTGAGCACTTTATCAAGTTTCTCGTGCTGCGCCGCGTCGATCAGGCTGCGCTGGAACACGGCGCGCTCCAGATTCGACGTGCGCACGCCCACTAATCGAATCTTCTGCTTGCCGTCCCAGGCGTGGGCGAGCAATCGCAGCACGTTCGAGAAAATGACGGAATCGAGATTGGTGGGTTCGTCGAGCGTGGCGTCTCTCGTCAGGGTTTTGAAAGGCGCAAAGCGCAACTTCAGCCCCACCGTGCGTGCAAAGAGGACGTGGTCGCGCAGGCGCCGGCCGACAAGCTGAGCCAGGTACGAGAGCGTGCGCTCGACTTCTTCGGCGTTGTCGATGTCCCTGTCGAAAGTGGTTTCATGACTGATTGATTTGGGCTCTTCTTCGTACTGGTAGGCTTCGATATCCAGGCCGCAGGATTTGGTGTAGAGCCATTCGCCGAATTTCCCGAACCGGTCCCGCAGCTTCTCCCGCCCCGTCTGCTGCAGATCGCCAATGGTGGCGATGCCGAGCGAAAGCAACTCCGGTTCCGTCACCTTTCCGATACCCGGCATGCGACGAATGGGCAGCGGCGCCAAGAACCTCGCCTCGCAACCCGGCAAAACGTAGAGGAGCCCGTGAGGTTTCGCCTGGTCGGAGGCGATTTTGGAAACCAGATGCGAAGTTGAAAGGCCGATCGAGCAATTCAGGTCTGTCCGGTCCTTGATGGTGCGGATCAAGCGGTCAGCGCCGCGAAACGCCGAACCGTGCAACCGCTCACAGCCCGTCAGGTCAAGATAAGCCTCGTCGATTGAAACCATCTCGACCACGGGTGTGAATTCTTCGAAGATGCGGTGGATCTGTCGCGAATACTCGCCGTACTTGTGATGCTGGCCGCGCAGGAAAATCGCGTGCGGGCAGAGCTTCTTTGCTGTACCAATCGGCATGGCCGAATGCACGCCAAACTTGCGCGCCTCATAGCTGGCCGCCGCCACCACGCCGCGGCCATCCGGGTCAGCGCCTACGATGACAGCTTTCCCTTTAAGCGAAGGGTTTTCAAGCTCCTCCACCGAAACAAAGAAGGCGTCCATGTCGACGTGAAGAATTTGGTGCAACATCGTGACCCAAATCATACTAGGGTCTGGGTGCTGGAATGAGCCAATTATGAATTCTGAATTATGAATGCTGAATTCGAGCAGCCGGCAAATCCGCGTTAGGACAGGGTAAGCTCAAGAGGTCCGGCATTCATGATTCAGAATTCATAATTCAGAATTCGCTTTTGCCCCTAGCGTTTTCCGCGCGCTCACTACTCTTGGAATTCCCGCCAAGTCCGGCGTCACCCGGATTTCGCCCCATTCCTCGCCCAGTAACGCCAGCACGCGTTCGCGCATGTTGTAACCGATTTCCACCACAACGTATCCGCCTGATTTCAGAACTTGGAAAGCTTGTGGAAACAGGCGAGCGTAGACTTCCTCTCCACGCTCGAGGTCGCCGCCCCAGGCGAGGCGAGGTTCGAAATCACGCACCTCGCGTTGCACCTTATCAACTTCGTGCTTACCGACGTAGGGAGGATTGGAGAGGACGAAGTCAAATGTACCCGCAAAGTCGGGCTCCAGCAGCCGGCTCAGGAGATCGCTTTCCAGAAACTTGACGCGTTCCGGCATGCCAAGGCGCACAGCATTGCGCGAAGCCACCACCAGCGCGACGCGCGAAATATCCACGCCGAACAAAATCGCGCGTGGGAATTCTGAAGCCAGCGCAAGGGCGATACATCCCGACCCGGTACCCACATCCGCAATCCGCAAGCGCGCGTCCTTCGCGTGGACCTGGCGGCGCGCG
The DNA here is from genome assembly GCA_050010335.1 of Terriglobia bacterium. GTDB lineage: Bacteria > Acidobacteriota > Terriglobia > UBA7540 > UBA7540 > Bog-366. The sequence goes on along the minus strand of JBEKLF010000003.1, from coordinate 83,003 downwards.
AGCTCCAGCACACATTCCACCATGTGCTCCGTCTCCGGCCGCGGGATCAACACGTCCGGCGTCACCTCAAAATCCAGTCCCCAAAACTCCTGGTGGCCGGTGATGTATTGGGTGGGTTTGCCCGTGGTCCGTTCCGCGATCAGTTGGGAATAGCGCCGGAAAGCCTCCGGCGGCACATCCTCGTCCGCATGGGTGTGGAGGTAGGCGCGGTCGCACCCGAGAACGTGCATCAGCAACAATTCTGCGGCAAGTTGCGCGGAGGGCACCTGATGGGCGAGAAGGGTTTGGAGTCCTTGCCGGAGTGTGGCGCGGAGGCGCATGGGGCTGCCGATTTTCGATTGCCGATTGTTGATTGGGGCTGTCGGTTCTGAGTCATCAGTTGTCGGTAATTTCCTTCACTCAAAATCGAGTACTGACAACTGAGAACTGAGGACTGATAACTTCAACAATCGGCAATCGACAATCGGCAATCGTCAATGAGAACTTAGCCGGCCAGAGCGGAGGGCGCATCGTCTTCCCCCTGCTCGCGCTTGGGGGGCTGCTTCAGTTTCTCCGCCTGATAGTACGCAATGAGCGCGTCGACGATGTCGTCCATTTTGCCATCGATGATCCGGTCGAGTTGGTGCAGGGTCAGCCCGATGCGATGATCCGTCACTCGGTTTTGCGGATAGTTATAAGTTCGGATCTTTTCACTGCGGTCGCCCGAGCCGATCATGGAGCGGCGCTCCTCGATGATCTGCTTCTGCTGGTTCTGCAACTCCATTTCGTATAGCCGCGAGCGAAGGACGCGCAAGGCCTTGGCGCGGTTCTTGATCTGCGACTTCTCATCCTGACAGGAAACGATCATTCCCGTCGGCAGGTGCGTAATTCGTACGGCGGAATAGGTGGTATTCACCGACTGTCCGCCGGGCCCCGAGGAGCAAAACGTGTCAATGCGAATGTCCTTGGGGTCGATTTGGATTTCCACTTCGTCCGCTTCCGGCAGCACCGCCACCGTGATGGCCGAGGTGTGAATGCGTCCCTGCTGCTCGGTGTCCGGAACACGCTGCACGCGGTGGACGCCGCTTTCATATTTGAGTTTGCTGTAGACCTTCTGGCCTTCCACGAGCGCAATGACTTCTTTGAGTCCGCCCACTCCCGACATGCTCGAGGAAAGCACTTCCACGCGCCAGCGCTGCGACTCGGCGTAGCGCGTATACATGCGGAAGATGTCCTGGGCAAACAGCGAGGCTTCATCCCCCCCGGTGCCGGCGCGGATTTCCAGCACCACGTTCTTTTCGTCGTTGGGGTCCCTGGGCAGGAGTAGAAGTCTCAGTTCCTGCTCTACCTTCTGCTCACGCTTTTCCAGTTCGAGGAGTTCCTCATGCGCCATTGCTTTCATTTCCGGGTCAGAAGAGGACTCGTCCACCAGCGTTTTCGTTTCCTTGACGGATTTATTGATCGTCTTCCACTCTTGAAATTTCTCGACGATCTCCGTGAGGTCCGCGCGCGCCTTGGCGGTTTTCTGATAGAGGGCGGGATCGGCCAGCACCTCGGGTTTGCCGAGTTGCTCCGTCAGTCCCTCGTACTGCGCTTCGATTTCCGCAAGCTTGTCAAAGTAATGCATAAATTTGAATACGGCACACAGGAAACGGTGAACTGGAAGGCGCTCCCGCGCTCCGTATCCTGTCTACCGTATGCCGTCTACTGTCTTTACGCCACAATCAGTTCGCCGCCGCGATTCTGCTCGAGCGTCATGGCCGTTTCCAAGGCCTTGATTGCGGTTTCCAATTGGCTGTCATCAGGCTCGCGAGTGGTGACGCGCTGAAGCCAAAGGCCGGGCTGCGATGCCCATTTCCACAGACTTCCCTTTGACTTCGCGGCAAAGCGGATGAACTCGTAGGATATCCCGGTGATCAGCGGAAGCAGGACGATCCGCCCCAGGAATCGCAGCCAGAACGAATGAAAGGGCAGGAACATGTAAAGCACCATGGCAATGCCCATCACCACTAGAAGAAAACTGGTGCCACAACGAGGATGAAAACGCGTGCAAGCGCGCGCCGTCGCCACATTAATTGGGCCCCGCTTTTCAAAAGCCCACACCACCTTGTGTTCGGCGCCGTGATATTCAAACACTCGCTGGATTTCCTTCCATTGCGAAATCAGGAATAGGAAGCCCAGGAATAAGACGATTCGGATCGTGCCGTCCAGCAAATTGAAAGTCAGGTTATTGTCGGTCCGCAGGTACCGATGGGTTATGCCGGTGGCCAGATAAAGCGGCACTAGCTTGTACATAAAAATGAAAAAAGCCAGGGAGAAGGCAACATTGGCGGCCAGTACCCACCCGCTAAGTTCCTTGGACTTCTTGGGCTTGACGGACTCGGAACCCGCCGCGCCGGGTTCCTCCAGCGCCTGCTCGGCGGAGTAACGCAAGGCGCGGATCCCCAGCACCAATGCCTGCCCAAGGACGCCCAGTCCACGCAAGAGGGGGTACTTCAGCCACGGGTGCCTTTCCGAAGGCCGGTCGAGGTAGGCCTGCGTTACGGCCAGTGAGCCACTAGGCTGCCGTACCGCCACGGCATAGGAGTGCGGCGAGCGCATCATCACGCCTTCGATGACCGCCTGCCCACCCATCAGAGCTTCTTCCGGCGCCTGAAGCAGGGGCAGCGTGATCAGCCGAAGCGCCTGGCGTGCCGTCCCGCCTAAGGCAGTTAATATACAAGTTATCAAGAAAGAGTCCTGTCCACCCGTGAGGGGCAGCTCCCTATCACAGTCTTGTCGAGGCTGTATCCCGGCGTCCTGATGGTGACACAGGAACGCTCCCAGCACCCCAAGGCTATAGCCCAGAATAGCTTTAATTGCCGGAGGGTGTCAAATCACCGTATAGTTTTTCGGTTGCTCGCGTTATAATTGCGGCGTTTGCGTTTAATTCGAAAAAATGCGCGCCGGCGGAGGTCCCGCCCATGATCGCTCCAACGCTACGCCTGGGTGATGTGCTCGACGACTATTGTCCGCGTTGTAAGCTGCTGCTGAATCATGCGGTGGCCAGCATGGTGGAAGGCACCGTGGTGAAAGTCGTTTGCCAGACTTGCCATACCGAACATCCCTTCAAGAACGCCGAGGTCCCGCCCAAGAAGAAAGCCGGCCCGAAGGCGGCATTATTGGCCCAAGTCCTCGAAAAGGTTGCGCCCGCCGCCCCGGACCCAGCGTCCGTCGAAAAGCCTTCTGAGCCGGAAGAAGTCGCGGAGCCCCGCAAGAAGAAACGCGCCGCCACCCCTGCCCGCTATATTACGCGGCACGCCACACGGCCTCCCCGCGGCAGTCACTAAGCGGGTTTTCTCGCCGGCTTGCGAGGGGGCCATTGAACCGGCAGATGGACGGCGGAACTTTCAGCCGCCGGTTCGCCCCAGCACGCGGACTTTGTCTCGCGAAACCAGTTCGTATTCAGTCCCCCGCCACTTGATTCGCCGCGTAAATCCGGCCACAACAAAATTCCCAAGCATGATCCACGGAACCAGGGGCGATAATTGCCAATAGCAGGAAGCGCCTGCCCCTATCTCCGCGGCAAAGAGCTCCTTCGCCACGAGGGAGCGAATATAACCTTTGCCGGCGCCGAGCATAAGAACCACGACCAGGGTGAACGCCTCCGCCAGCCGCTGAATCGCCGTAGGGCCGGGCATTGCCATTACGATTATTCCCAGGGTGAGCGTCCCGCAATAAAAGAGGTACGCGGCGAGCCCCAACTTCCATAAATGGGCCGCGTAAACCCGCGTGATGATGATTTGCCGGGTTGACCAGCGGAGAAATTCCCGCAGGCTGGATTCTTCCCGGGATGCCACCAGGCACCGGGGCTCAAATGTGATCTTTCCACACGCTTCGCGAACCGCGCGCGTCAGGGCGTAATCGTCACTCGCAGTTTTAGCCCAGTATCGTTCCGCAATCCCCAATTTGCCAAAATCGGCGGCACGGACGGCCATCGAGCCACCCCACGCAAAATTGTGATCATGGTCGCCCATCATGGTGGCGATCGAAGTGTCCCATGCAGCGCGCAGCCGCGAGACAAACCCCTCTCCTGGCAAATACCATCGGAAGCCGGTGCTGACCGTGGTTTCAGGGTTGGCGAGAGACGCCACGAGCGATCGCAGCCAATCCCCGGAGGGCGTCGCGTCGATATCCGCAAAAACCAACACCTGCGCGGCCTGATCCACGGCCTCGATTCCGCGAAGCAGGTTATTGACCTTTTCTCCCCGGCCGTCGGTGACTCCGGCCACAACGAGTGACGTTTGGGGTTTGCAGATTGCCCCGGTTGCAGGCAGCGCCGCCAGCCTCGCGCGCAACTTTTGATAAACCGCTTCCTCCTCGGTGGCGACGACGAAGACAATTTGGTACTCCGGGTAATCTTGATTCAGGAACCGGTCGAGGTTTTCATCAAACCCTGCATCCACGCCCTTGCAGGAGATCACCACGGCAGCGAATGGAGTGAAGCTTCCCGGCGGACTACTTCGCCTCCTTCTGACTAAACTGAGAAAGTGAACCCCATCAACGAGAGCCCAGGCACTCTGTAACACCAATAACGCGCCGGCCAGAAAAGAGATTTTCACGGCCCAAAGCATCAGCCAATTCCCGCCGTAAGATTGAACGATGATGAAGAACCCGACAGTGGTGGAGTGTACCATAGCGACCCAGCCGATTCGCCCAGAGGCGGACCCCGTCCGGCAAGACGGCAGCTCATTAGGCCCTTTTGCCCCCGCCCCACAGCCCAGCGCCTCCGCGCCGAACCTGCATGACTTTCTGCTAAGATAGACTGGGTTCTCGTGCCCTGAGGGGCAGCATTATGTTTGCGCGCCATAATCGGATAATAGGCAGCATTTTCATCTTCGGCGATATCCTGCTCGCGCTGACAAGTTTCGGTTTGGCACACGAAATTCGATCTCACCTTGCGGGCGTGCGGCCTCTATACCCACTTTCCAATTGGATGATTCCACTGACCGTCCTGATTTGGGTCGGCGTGGGGCTGGCGGCAGGAATCTACCGCGAGGTCCACGAGGAGAATTTGCGCCGCGCATTCGGGGATCCCCTCAAGGTCGCCCTCACCTCCACCGTCCTCCTTTTTGCCGCAACTTTCGCGCTGCATTTGGAATTCATCAGCCGCCTGCTCTTGGGATTATACGCGCTGATGGACCTCTTGCTCATGAGTGCATTCCGCCTTTTAGCGTGGCGTTTTGCCTCGACCTTGCAAAGAAGGGTCGCGGGTTTTCGCAATTTCCTCCTGGTCGGTGACGGTCCGGAGGTGGCGGAGATTGCCCGGACTTTGGAGGCGAATGAAACGCGCGGAATGCGCCTATTCGGCTTCGTTTGCGTCCGAACTGGAACTCCCGACGCTCTCCCAGCCGGCCTCACCCGGTCATACCCAAGCGTCACGCTTCCCGAGCTTCCGGAGCTATTACGTCGCCAAGTTATCGACGAGGTGATTTTTGCGGTTGGCAAGGAGGATTTGGAAAAGCTCGAAGACACGTTTCTCGTCTGCGAAGAAGAGGGGGTCAAGACACGCGTGCTGCTCAGTTTCTTCCCCCAGGCCATCTCCAAAGTTTATCTCGAGCGCCTGGGCTCCAAGCCCTTGCTGACTTTTTCCGCAACGCCCGAGGACGAATCCCTGCTGCTCAAGCGGGGCCTCGATTTCATCCTGGCGCTCATCTCCTTGGTGGTGCTTTCCCCGCTTCTCTTGGTTCTGACGGTATTGGTCAAACTCACTTCGCGCGGGCCGATTCTCTTCTCCCAAACGCGCTGCGGCCTGGGCGGGCGAAGATTCACTCTCTACAAATTCCGTTCGATGCGCGCGGACGCCGACCTGCTGCGAGAAGAGCTCGAGGCCTTGAACGAAGTGGACGGCCCTGTATTTAAGATTAGGAATGATCCGCGCTGTACACCCATCGGACGCCTCATGCGCAAGTTCAGCCTTGACGAACTCCCTCAGCTCGTCAATATCATCAAGGGTGATATGTCCTTTGTAGGTCCGCGCCCGCCTCTTCCCGAGGAAGTGGAAAAGTACGAGCGCTGGCAGCGGCGCCGCTTGCGGATGCAACCCGGGCTGACTTGTTTGTGGGCTTTAGAAGGGCGCAGTAAACTCAGCTTCCGGCGTTGGATGGAGCTGGACCTGGAATACATTGACCATTGGTCCATGATGCTCGATTGGAAAATCCTGCTGAAGACGATTCCTATTGTTCTGGTGGGGCGCGGGGCGAGCTAGCCCTTGAGAGCCGCCGCGTAAGCCTCGAGCAAGGCCCGCTTTTCGTTGTCCCAGTTTAGCTTTTCCTCGATGCGTCTGCGTCCACGCGCCCCCAGTTCCGCGCGCAAGCTATCGGAGTCCAGAAGGGCCATCAGCTTTTGGGCGAAGTCTTCCGTGTCGTCCCGCCTCGCATATAACGCTGCGTCACCCGCTGAGCGCCGGCCTTCCGTCAGGTCGTAAAGAACCACGGGCAAGCCGAAGGCCATATATTCCAGAATCTTGTTCATGGTTGACTTGTCGTTCATCGGCGTCGCCCGGTCGGGGGCCACGCCGAAAGCCGCGTTCGAGAAGTAGGCCGCAACATCCTCGTCCGGTAACCTCCCGGTAAATTTCACCAGCGTGTCGAGCCCCTTTTCCTTTGCGAGCAGTCTTAGCTGCGGGAGTTCGGGACCCGAGCCGATCAGGACAAACAAGGAGTCTTGGCAATTCCGGAGCTTGGCGAGGACGGCGATCGACTCAAGCAACAGGTCCAATCCATCCTGATGACCCATGACCCCCAGGTACACGACCAGATGGCGGCGGCCTTCCTTGAGCTCGGGTTGCGGGGGGCGTATTCGGATTCTTGCCAGGTCCGGGCAACTCCGCACCACAAAAGTCCGGTCGCGCTGCATGCCGCCGCGATTCAAGGCCACTTCACGGTAGGATTCGTTGGTGGCAATCGAGACGGCCGCAGTTCGGAAAGTCCACCGTTCAGCCCAGCACACCAGCTTGTATCCCAGATCATGACGGTGGAATTTGGTCTCGTAAAGCTCGGGGTTCAAGTCGTGGTGGTCGAAGATGAATCGCACGCCGAACAGCTTGAAGAAGATCCCGATCAGGAAAATCGTGTCGGGAGGATTGCACGCCTGGAGGACGCGGAATCGGGTCCGTGAGTATACGCGCAGTGAAAGCAGGAATTGGGCCGTTAGCGCCCAGGCATATTCGAGGAGATAGCCGAGCGGCCCCGAGGCCTCCCAGAGCCAGTGCCGGTAAATTTCAATGCCTTCCAGTGTTTCGCGGCTCTTTTGGAATCCGGAGCCTTTCGGGCAGATGATGGAAACTCGATACCCGGCGTCGCGCAATGTGCGTGCTTCCTGCCATACCCGGCGGTCGATCGGGACAGGCAAGTTTTCAATAATGATGCAGACGGCGGGCCGCTCATTGGGCATGACTGCACCACAAGCACAATCGGCACTGTCTGTTGCCTGCTTGCCACTCGTCACTTGTCACTCGTCACCGTCCTTTCAAACCCGTTCCCGCAGGCCGGGTAAAGCAGGTGGTAGAGCGTCATCACCTGGGGCCGTGGATACGATCGGCCGTCACTCAGGAACCCATAGTCACCCGTGGTGTAAGCGAAGCTTCCATCGGGGCGCTGCCGCTGGAGGAGGCGACGGTAGCAACGATCGCTCAGCTCCTGCACTTCCGATTGCGGATTGCCAGGTGGCGGTAGCCGATGTGTGAGAATCGGCAATCGGCAATCGCCAATCTGCAATTTCCGCGCCTCCCGCAGGGCCGCGGCCAGAACCGCGGTATAGTAATCCGTCTCCGGCTTCGAGTGGAAGCAATCGGCAGCGCTCGCCCCGGTTTGAGTGACGCATTTCGAAAGGAAACCTGCGAGGGCCGAGAGAAGGCGTTCTATTCGGGGATCGGGGCGCAGGGCGGCTGCCCAGGCGAGCTTCAGAAATTGAAATGCATTGTACTGGTAGCAGAGGTAATGAGTGCGGCCCTTCTCATGCGGGCCATCCACAATGTAAGGCAACTCCCCGGTAGGAAGCTGCGCGCTCCCGAGGAAATCCAGCATGGCATCAACATGCTCGAGGAAGCGCGCATCACCCGAGGCCTTCCAAAGCCGCAAAAAGAGCCACACCGCCTCCACGGAGTTGTTAGGGATTCTTCCTCGCGGCTTATCGAAGTAATTAATCGCCTCTCCTGGTGTGTAGGGCTGAAAACCGATCCTCTCGACCAGGTAATCGTACCAGCGAACCGCCGCATGGAGGAGTTCTTCTCGCGGTTCGCGGGCATAAGTGGCGAGAAGTCCAATCGCCCCCCAATCCCCCTCCACGGTGGCGATCAGATGCTTGCGCTCGGGTAGTGGGTACAGCCAGAACCCTTCGGGCTGTTGCAACCGGATCGTCGCGTCGGTGCTTTCCAGGGCAAGGGTACGATATTTTTGTTCTCCCGTCGATTCATGGAGCATCCAGTTCGACAAAATCCAATAGCCCTGCGATTGCATGAAAACATAATCGTCTCTCCACGGAATAAAGGGCAGGCCCGCTTTCAAGAACCTCCAAAGGCGTAGATTGAAGCGCACCCCGGCATCGGGGCCATGAACCAACCCTCGATCGTAATGATGTTTCAGCAGGTGCTCGTGCAGGCACTCGGCGGCGTGGGTAAGTTCCTGGTCAGTTGGCATTCTCTAGATAGTCCGAGGTCCGAATTTCGAAGTCCGAAGAAACATTCTCACGTCAAATTGCCAGGATTGGAAGCGGACCTCTTGGTACAAAGGGTGAGTTTAGTCGAAACGGCGTGTTCCAATGGGAAAGAATTTAAGCGGTGGCCGACTCCTTTCCGTGGGCCTCATATTTTTCTTGACAGGATAGATTACTGATGGTACAATAGCGATGTACAAATAGGCGCTTGCTCCGCCCAAGATTCATTTGCGCGTCGGTGGCATGTCCGTTGCCCCGCGGCGACGAAGGGGGACAAACTGCACGAATGGTTTTGCGACTTCATGACCCATAGTCGGCAAAGCTCCCAATCCTGAGAACTTGTTGAAAATAAAGAGTCAAAAATGCGCTTTTTTTCCGGCCAACCCTGACAACATACTGAAAACAAATCAACTTACACTCAGTCCTTCAAAACCTGAAAGTGGGGTGTAAATTGTCCGAAGGGGAGGATGTCAATTTGTCGGTTGCAGACGGGAGAAAAACCCTGGCATGGGGCCTGGCAGTTGGACGCCGTAGCGGCGAGTTTACCGCGCCATATAGCGGCGTAAGGGCGCCTCTACATCAAACTGCGTCACTACCAATTAGGGGCTTCACCTGCAGCCAATCGAATTGTTCCCTCGAGGAATTATCGCCGCAAGGTGGCCGCGTAAACATCCACGATCTGTTGCGCGACGGCCTCCATGGAAAGTTTCTGAATCCAGTCACGGCCGTTCGTGTGCCCGCCGCAGCGGCAGACTTCGATAATCTTTTCCGCTATCGCCGCTGCCTCACGCCGGACAAGGTAGCACTCGGCGGTCGGACCGATTAATTCGGCGGCATCTCCGACATCGACGGTAATAACTGGCAGATTTGTGGCCATTGCCTCTTTGACCGCATTGGGCGAACCTTCCGACATGGAAGCCATGACCAGCACATCGGCGGCGTTCATATAAAGCGGAATCTGTTCTTGCGGCAAGCCGCGAGCAACCAGCAACTCCACCCCGGGAACCTGTTTGCGTGCCTGGGAAACTGCCGCCTCGACCAGATCAAAACGCTTGCGGGCTTCGTTGAGGTTGTAAGGAAATAGGACAAACTTCTTACTCAAGTCAAGGCCCAGCGCCTGGCGCGCCTGCGCCTGATCCATGGGCCGGAACAAGTTGAGGTCAACGCCGTTGGGAATGATCTGCGCGGAGGGCATGTGCAGGACGGAAGCCATTTGCCGTGATTTCACAATCACGGAGTTGGCCAAGCGCGCCAGAATGAAACCGGAAATTCGAAGGAATTGCCCGGCAAGGGTAATCCGCCCGGTCCGTGTGGGCCGGCCCAAAACGTCGTCACCCATGAACGAAACCACAACTGGCACGCGCAATTGCCAACGCGCGACCCAACCGGAAAGGCCAAAGTGCGCGTGGATCAAGTCATATCGCTTCGTCTGAAGTTGCCTGCGAACCTGGCGGATGCCGCGAAGGTAATTCCATTTGGATTCGCGGCCATTGATGAAGAGAACGTCAAACTCAACGCCGAGCGGGCGGAGAGACTCCATTTGCGCCTTCACGAAGCTGCCGTAACTCGGGTCAGCTTCTGTCGGCCAAAGGTTGGTGACCACCAAAATGTGATACGAGGTCATGGGGATTTGGGCTTTCGGGCACCAGCATAGTCCGGGGAGGGATTCGTGCCGGCTGGCTTGGATACCGGGGAGATGAAGTCATGACACCCGCTTCAAGTAGCCCCGTGGATTGAAAGTAATCAGGAAGTATTCGCGGCTCTCATCAATCTGAAACCGCGAATCCTCGCGGACGAATTGCTCCACCGCCGCCAAGGGGCCGTCCACACTTCCCAATCCGTCGCCGGCACGGAAGAGATCAATGACCGTATCCTCAACAATGAGGTAGCTGCCCACGCCTACGAATTGAGCATAGGTGCGCAGGTCGCGCAGAACGTGCTCGCGCGAGTGGTCCCCATCATGAATAACCAGGCCGCGACCGCCGCCGGCAATCTCCGCAATTCCCTTCAGCGTTTCCGGCGCCAGACTATCGCCCGTGATCTTGTGAATGCGCGGGTGGTCGACTTGAAAAAGCGAATGGTCGATATCCACCGCGATAACTTCGCCCCGGCCAAGCAGGTCCAGCATATTGGCCAGGAATTTCGTACTGCCACCCTCCGCGTTGCCAATTTCAATAATGAAGTCCGGCTTCACTTCATAAAGAATCTGCTGATAGACCCAGGCATCCAGGACCATCTTGCGCGCGGTCGAGCCCATCCAAGTGACTTTGTCGAAGAGCACGTCCTCGTGGTAGCGAATCATCCACTTGCGCAGACCGCGGTTCCAAAGACGCCGGTAGTCCGCGCGCATGGGACGGAGCCACGACCCAACCTTCTTGAAGAAAAGCCCCGGGTCGTGGGCCATTAGCTTAAGGTTGCGTGCCAGCCGGGATTCGCGGGATTGTGTAGGCGCCACAGGAGACATGTTCACGTTAGGCAGGAGACGCGCGTCTGCGCCCCTCTTGTGCGAATTCTATTCTAGCATTTCCTGGCGAATGCAATGACGTGTGCCAGTGAATGTCCGTTCAACTACCCCCCAGAGATGGAACTACCGGCACGCGGCGAGCCCGTAGGCAGGGTTACTGTACTGATGAGGTCGCGCTGCCGGGGCCCTCCGCACCCTTACTGAAAATGGACCCCCATGCTTTCGGCAAGGCACGCGTCCAAACGAGCGCGATGAAGAAAGCCAGACTTCCTACTCCACAGAGCAAGCACAAATAACCGAAATCTCCCAGGCCGGAGGCGGGCCCGGGAATCTCGATTTGCATCGCCCCGACCACCACCGCGCAAATTGTAACCCCCAGAAAAATCTTGGAAGAGAAAACCGCAAGGGATCGATCCAGAACGTTCCGCAATTCACACAGGTCACGTTGGTAGGTCAGCCACGCGGTGACTAAGGCGCTGCTGAGCAAACCCAAAGGAATACCTTTCGCGCCTAAGCGGAAGACGGCCGTGTAGAGGAGATCAAAGCCCACATTGAGACCGTAGAGGAAGAGTGCCAGCCGAAGATAAAGCCCACCCTCGAGGCGGGCGAACATATGGAAGCTTAGAATTCTTATGAACGCATAAGGCAATAAGCTTAGGCTGTAATAGAACAAGACCATCGCCATGAGGCGAGTTGCCTCGGGGGTAAAGTTTCCGCGCTGAAAAAAGAGGCGAATGATACTGTGATTGAGCAATAAGCAGAAAACTGCCATGGGAGACAGGAGCACCAGACTGATCCGTAGGGTTTCGCGAAATGTCGCCCGTTCTTCCTCATGGTCCTTGCGAGCGACCGCCCGTGAAAGAGCTGGAAGCGCGGCGGTTCCGACACTGCCTCCCAGCAATTCTGTAAGTGCACCCTGAATCTTGAAGCCATAGTTCAAAGCCGTGAGCGTCCCCGCCGGCAGGAAAGAGGCGATGATGCGCTCGACCACCACCACGCCCTGCCAGGCGACGGCGGCCGACAATTGCGCAGTCCCGGCGCCACGCAGGTTGCGAAAGGACTCTCCACTCCCTCGCAGTGTCAAGGAATAGCGCACTGGAAAAACCACTAAAACCGGAATCCCCAAAATCAGCAACTGGAGCAGGTAACCTGCCATGTACCCGATCACGATGCTGTAGACCCCGAAGCGGTGAAAGCCTAAAACAATGATCACGATGGAACTGACGTTGCGAATGAATCCCGAAGCCGTCGAGAGCGCGAAATAATGCCGGCTGAGAAGAAAAGATCGCAGCACTTCTCCCAGCCCGGCAGGAATGATGATCAGGAAGAGCCAGCGCGAGAGTTGCGTCGCGATCTCATCTTCCTGGTGCGTAAACCCCGGAGCGATGCCGTGCATAATCCATGGCGAAGCCACAATGCCCACCAGCGCGATCGCCCCTAACCCCAGGAAGAGAATATTGGCGACGTAACTGAAACCGCGCCCAAGCTCGTCCTCGTCCTGGGTCGACTCCAGCGAAGCAAAGAACGGCACCAACGAAAACTGGCCCGTCGCTGTAAGCAAGTTGGTGATGATATACGGGATCGTGTAGGCGACGTAAAATGTGTCGGACCGTATCGAAAGCCCGAGGTTGGCGGCGATACTGGTTTCGACCAGAATTCCCGTGAGCCCGCCCAGCAGGTTGAAAAACGCTACCACGACCGAACTTCGCAACATCTGCTGCTTAGGGTCCATTGAGCTAGGTTCCAGGTGTCACGTGCCAGGTGTCAGGTTCCAGGTATCGGCCAGTTGCCCCTTTGGGCTTCCTCGTCAGCCCCGAATTCATCCAAGCTTACTTGCTCGCCATGCCGAGGGCATTCTACAATTCTTTAGTAATATACAACCAATCCCTTGCCTTCCCTTGGACCATTTAGTACCTAATGCCTTTGACCATCTCAGGTTTCCTCCCATGGCTCCAGCCCAGATCATCGGTAGTTTGGTTCTGGAACCTGACCTCCGGCACCTGACACCTCACACTTGGCAGCTATAAAGGGCGCAGAGATAACGAAGAGAAACGCCATGAGGACCGGCGAAGTGCCGAAATTGAATTCGAAGCAGCCCTCCGCCAGAAATGCCACCCATGCCGCCAGAGACGCGTCGGCGATCCACCTATGCGTGGCAAGCTGCCGGCGGAGCTTCCAGGTATACCAGCCCAGCGCCGCCATAAGCCACACCCATGAGGCCAGGCACGGCAATCCACGCTCGGCGCCGAATTGAAGATAATCATTGTGAAAGTGGCTGTGATAACCGAGCTCCGGCGTTTTACCCCGTGGCAGGTAAAGATCGTAAACTTCCTCGATATTGTTCGGTCCCACTCCCACCCAGGGGTGGGCGCGGATCATTCTTATTGCCACGCGCCACATTTCAAGGCGAATGGATAGCGCCGGTTCCTGGGTGGGATGCATCGCCAAATGGATCCGCTCTCGAATCAGCGACGGCGCCCCCAGGTATCCCAAAGCCAGCAGGACCGGCAAAGCCAAGAGCCACTTGGGTTTCCATCGAGCGAGAAGGTAAATCCCCGCCAGGAAACACCCCAACCACACTCCCCGGGTGAAGTTCAGAATAATGGAAACTGCAACCAGGGCGAGCACTGCCCACCAGAAGACCGAAGTTCGAAAATCGAAACTCGAAATTCGGCGTCCCGCTCCCGAGTTTCGATTTTCGAGTTTCAAGTTTCGACCGCTCGAGAGCAGCAGAAACCCAAGCAGAAAGACGAAAACCAGCATCTGCTGACCACCAAAGTTCATCCAGTGACCCATAAACCCATGGATGCGCGTTGACGTCAGCATATGGTAGAGCTCGCCGGGGTGATGCGCCCTCAGGTCGCGGTACTGGATGACGAACTGCACGATGCCAACGAGGCTTGTCAAGAGGGAGACCAGGAATAGGCCCTGAAAGAGGCGGCGCAAATGCTGCACACTTGCCACCAGGTTGATTGCCAACAGCCAGATGAGAAACAGAACAAGTTTTCGAACGGCAAACCACCCCGCGGTAGGGTTCGCGGCCCAGAAAACCGAGACCAGGGACAATACGCAAAAGAGCGCGAGGGGAAGCTTGACGGGCATGAAGAGGACCGGTGGCCGCGCTCGCAGGAGGTAAATCACATACAGGAGGTAAATCACATAGAGGACTCCGGCACCCGCCAGAAATGCCTGGGAAGCGGCAATCGATATTTGGAGCGTCAGAACAAAGAGAGTGAACAGGACGGCGGCCCATCGTGCAAAAGGGGCCCTTGGCAGTTCGCCGCACGTCCGATCCAGGATGTTCTCAACGCTAATCACAGAGATCTTGAGACTTTATTGGAATCGGGGAAGGAATTCAAGGGGAGGGGCCAGGTGCGAGGCCGTTGGGGCTGGAAGCTGGAAAGTGTAAAGTGTGGAGGGTAAAGGGTGAAGCGTGAAGATACTTATCCTCTATCCTTCACACTTTACTCTCCAGAGCTCCTCAGCCCCCGGTCCCCAGCACCCAACACTTATGTCTGCGCCATCCATTTTCGGAGAGAGAATAGCGCATCGTGGACGAGGAGGCAGACCAAGAAGGGCCCCGTCACGATCACATTGCGATTGTAAGCGAGTGCCTGCGTGAAGTGTCCATGAAAGAACGCGGCCAGCGCCCGTGTGCTGCCGCAGGCGGGGCAGGCGGCAAGATGGAATAAGTGTTTCCACAGGCAGAGATCCGGCCCGCGCGCCAAGATCTCAGGTGGAACCGCCGCGCACAACGCGATGGCGAGCGACAGCACCATCCATCGAGGTATTCCCTGGGAAAAAGCCGCCATGGCCCCCTACATTCGGAGTGGTTTGCCGGTGGAATCCGGCAGTTTATTTAATGCGATCAAAATCATGTCCACCAGGGACCAGATCCCGCAACCACCGAGGGTGAGAAGCTTTATCACTCCTAGAGCGGTGTAACCCAGGTAAAATCGATCGACGCCCACGAACCCCAGATAAACTGAGAGCAGCAACGAGGTCGCCCAGTCCTTATCGCCGGCCTGGATGGGAGAGACATACTGCAAGGGGCGGCCCTGAGCGTCAGGCAATTTCTTGAAGCTGATGAGGAAAATATCGATGAAGTGCCAAATTCCACATCCGCCCAGTGTAACTAGTTTTAAAATCCCCAGTCCAGTGTAACCGAGGTAAAAACGATCGACTCCGAAGCCTCCCAGGAACAAAGAAAGCAGTGTAGCAGTAACAAGGTCCTTGCTGCCGCTGGGCACAGCCCGGCCGCCGCATTGAGCGCAGACTTCGGTATTGGGTGCCATCTCCTTTCCGCAGTTGGAGCAGAAGCGCGTTCCCGCGAGCGGGCGCTGGCCGCAGTCCACACAGAACTCCGCGTTGTCCGCAAGCTGTCGTGCACAATTCCGGCAATACATAATGAACCCTCATGAACAGATTTGTTCGAACTGCGTTTGCGTACTTATAGTGAGTTCTGTGCCAAATGTAAATGGATTTTACGGGCAACCCAGCGGGCCAGACGCTTTTGAGGAAGTTTGGCGATGTTAAAGTAAAATTCCCTTTCGGGACCGTGGCGAAAGGCAGGAGGTGGCATGCAAACCCTCTACGTGATTACAACCGGCGGGACGATCGAGAAGGTATATCTGGAGCGCACAGGGTCCGTTGCCAACCTCGACACGAAGATCGACCAATATCTCCGTTTATTGCGGCTTCCTGACCTGAGGATCAAGACCACCAACATCATGAACAAAGACAGCCTGGAAATGACCGCGGATGACCGCGAGCGGGTGGTGCAAATGGTGGGGGAGAAACTGAAGCGCCTTGCCCCCGTGGTGATTACTCACGGCACGGACACACTGGTGGAAACGGGCCGGCTGCTCGAACGCCGTCTCGGGCGTCTTAAGTTTCCCGTGGTCCTCACTGGCGCCATGACACCGCTGGGATTCGAGAAGAGCGATGGGTTACAAAATCTGACGGAGAGCCTGCTGGCGGCGCGCGTGCTTCCTCCGGGGGTATACTTGGTCATTCACAACCAGGTCTTCCCGATTGACCGCGTGCGCAAGGACCGCAAGCGTGCGCGTTTTGTCTGGACCGGCAGATGAGCCCAAGGCGTGTGGAGGAGAGCTGCCCTCATTCCGCGACCGTGACCTCGATCGGCGCAGTGAGTGCCAAGGTTCCCCATGTTACGCTGAGAGTGACCTTGCGAATGTCGTCCTTGGGATAAGACAACTCGATTGTCAGCTTTTCAGCTTTGGTCGCAGCGCTGGCAATGGACATGGGAACTTCGAACTCCACCGGCGCTTTTTGAATATCGAAGGCGTCGATGTGAGCGGCGCGGACCCGTGCCGGGTCAATGAAGGCCAGGCTCCACTTTGACCCGTCATCGGAACGGTGGAGACCAAGATAGTAGTAGCCAGGGTGAACGCTCTTGCCCGAGATTTTCAAAGGCAGGCAGCTATCGAGGACAGTCCAGAAATTACTCCCCATCCGCCAGGTCTTCCCTTTGGTCATGCCATCAAATTTCTGCGGGTCTTCATAAACGCTCTTCCACACGGGGCGTCCGTAATTGATGGCAAATTGCCCGGCCGCCTCATTCTTCGCGCTGTTCCAGTAAAGGACGCGGGCGGAAGCACGGTCATCTGGTTGTCCGCCTTCGGCGACGACGGTGGGCTTGGACTGCTGTGCGTGCGCGGGAATTAACGACAAGAGTAGAACTGTCCCCAGAGCGATGCGAACTTTCATCGGGTGCCTCCTGAAATGGATTTCTTCCGGGTCAGCAACCGATTCTAACACGGACCCAGGAGGTGCGAGCTCCCAAAGGGCGGGAGGGAAAGGCCGGGAAGCACTGCATTTGTGGAGCGTACAACTCTCATTCTAAAGATACAGTCTACTGCCAAAACGCTTGGCAGAGAAATCTGTCGTGGATGCTTTCCTAAGATCCAAGCTGCGCGGTAGCCTTCTAGCTCTCCGCGCCGGACTTAATTCGGGGTCCCCGCGGCCGCAGGCGTCAGGGCCACTTCGCGGACCAACCGGCCCGTCTCGACAGTCACGGGATCTTTTTCTAGACCCTTCTCAACAACCTCCTGAATCGTTTTGACATAGTGGAGCTTCAAGCCCTCAAGCATCTCGGGGTTCAGATCCTCGTTGACGTTCGGCTCGTTGTCGGCGGGGAGAATCACTTCGAGCACGCCTGCCCGTTTGGCCGCGAGCACCTTCTCCTTGATCCCGCCCACGGGCAGCACTTGTCCGCTCAGGGTAATTTCGCCGGTCATGGCGAGTCGTTGCCGCGAAGGCCTCCGCGTGAGGGCGGAGACAAGGGCGGAAACCATCGTTACTCCCGCCGAGGGTCCGTCTTTGGGAATGGCCCCGGACGGGACATGGATGTGAATATCCTTCGACTGGAAGAATTCCGGGTCGATATTGTATTCCGCCGCGTGCGAGCGGACCCAGGCAAGGGCCGCCTGCATGGACTCCTGCATGACCTGGCCCACGTGTCCCGTCATGGTGAAACCCTTGCTGCCCTTCATGGCATTGGCCTCGACGTAAAGGACGTCGCCACCCGTGGGGGTCCAGGCAAGTCCCACCATCACCCCGGGTTCGCGCGTGCGCTCCACGATTTCGGTTTCCAGGCGGTAGCGGGGGATTCCCAGAAAGTCCCGCAGATTATCGGCTGTCAGCAGAAGTTTTTCCGGCTTGCCCTCGGCAATGCGACGTGCCTGCTTGCGGCAGACGGTGGCGATCTCTCTCTCCAGATTACGCACCCCGGCTTCGCGCGTGTAGTGCCGGATCATGCTGGCCAGAGCGGCCGGAGAAAATTCAATCTGCTCGGGAGTCTTGATGCCATGCTCTTCCGTTTGCTTCGGGATCAAGTGCCGGATGGCAATCTGGATTTTTTCCTCCTCGCTGTAACCCTGGAGCTCCAGCAGCTCCATGCGGTCGAGAAGCGGCGGTGGAATGGTGTCCAGGACATTCGCGGTGCAGATGAACAGCACCCGGGAGAGGTCGAATTGGACATCCAGGTAGTTGTCGCGGAAATGCGAGTTTTGCTCGGGATCAAGAACCTCCAGCAAAGCAGAGGACGGATCGCCGCGGAAATCGCGTCCGATTTTATCCACCTCATCGAGCATGAAGACGGGGTCGCGCGTTTCCGCCCGCCGAACCCCTTGGATGACCTGTCCCGGCAACGCGCCGATGTAAGTCCGCCGATGGCCACGAATTTCCGCTTCGTCGTGAATTCCTCCCAGAGACATGCGCACGAATTTGCGATCGAGCGAGCGGGCAATGGATTTTCCCAGGGAAGTCTTTCCCACGCCCGGAGGCCCGACAAAACACAGGATAGGACCCTTGAGCTGGGGCTTTAACTGCAAAACCGCAAGATAGTCCAGGATGCGCTCTTTGACTTTTTCCAGATCCCAGTGGTCATCATCAAGGACCTGCTTCGCTTTGGAAATATCCACGCGGGTATCGCTGATTTTGTTCCAGGGCAGCGCCACCAGCCATTCCAGGTAGGTGCGCGTCACGTGGTAGTCGGCCGCCGCCGGCGACATCTTCGCCAGGCGCCCCAGTTCCCGGTTCGCTTCCTTCCTGGCCTCTTCCGTCATTCCCGCGGCTTCGATCTTCTTGCGGAGTTCTTCCACTTCCTGCTGCTCGTCAGCCTCACCCAACTCTTTTTGAATGGCTTTCATCTGTTCGCGCAGGTAGTACTCACGCTGGCTCTGGGTGACTTGGTCCTGCACGTCCGATTGAATCTTGGAGCGGAGTTGCAGCACCTCCACTTCCCGCGCCAGTTGCCGGTTCAAGCGCTCGAGGCGAATCTTAAGCTCGAGGCTTTCCAGGAGTTCCTGCTTTTCGAGGCTGGAAAGCGAGGGGAGATTGGCGGCGATGAAATCGGAAAGCCGGCTGGGGTCGTCAATGTTCATGACGACGGTTTGCAGATCGTCCGACAGGGTGGGTGAAAGCTGCACCACTTGTTGGAACATGGTTGTTACGCTTCGCACCAGAGCGTCGAAATCGGATTCCTTCCCGCCTGGGTGAATATCCACCAGGGGTTTTACGCGGGCGCGCAGGAAGGGCTCCGTCTGCGTAACTTCCTCGATGGCAATCCGCTGCAGCCCTTCAACGAAGATAAATAGACTTTGGCTGGGCAGCTTGATGATCTTGTGGACGAAAGCCACCGTTCCAATTTGAAAAAGGTCGACGGGTTGGGGATTATCTACCCGGGGGTCGCGCTGTGAGATGACCCCTACATATTTCTCGTCTTCTTTCAGGTCGCTGATGAGCTTGAGGGAGCTGTCTCGCCCCACAGTCAGCGGCAGAATGGCATTGGGAAACAGAACGGTGTCGCGGACGGGAAGAATAGGGAGTGTGTTGTATTCGATGGGAGCCTTTTGTTTGGAAGCCATAGCCTGAAAACCTCATTCTTATATTTGCAGCCGGTCCTGACCGGCGACCGGGAGTTGGCACTCTATCACGTCTTGGCAATAGGTTGTTAGACCTCACCCTTGCTCTTGTCAACGGCCGGGCATGGCGCAGACACGGCGGAACCCTGGGGCGCGGCGCCCTACCCGTGGCTAGGTTATTAGATGCGGGCTTGAGCCGCGGCGACACTCGCGAAAGGCGGTTGCCCAAAATGGGCCGGGCAAGGTATCTTGAATTATTGTCCCCCCAGGAGAAAACAGCATGATCGTGGAATTGGCGCACGCGCTCCACATGAACCCCATAACTTTTTATTCCCTATTGTTCGGGACCTTGATCATCGGTTCCATGGTGCTGGGTTTTGCCCTAAACCGCGCCCTCCACCATTGGGGGAAACGGCTTCACGATGGATGGGGCCAACTTTTGTTTTCCCTCCTCGAAACTCTACCGGTGCCTTTGCTCTTAATCGCGAGTTTGTACCTCGGCCTGGAATCGCTTCCCCTCCCCGAGCGGTTCGAACGTGTCGGGTCCAAGCTGATCTTTGCGCTGGCAATTCTGGTGATCATCTATTTTCCCGCCCAGGTTATCGTCCTTGCCTTGCGCCGGGCGGGCCAGCAGGATCCCCACTTGTTGCGGGTAACCCAGCCCGCGGCGTTCGTGATCCGCACGCTCTTCGCCTTGATTGGGACCATTATCTTCCTGGAAAACATGGGCGTGACCCTGACGGCGGTCTGGACGACCTTGGGCGTGGGCAGTGTGGCAGTCGCCCTAGCTTTGCAGGAGACCTTAAGCAATTTCTTTTCCGGCCTCTATTTGATGGCCGACCGGCCCGTTAATCCGAATGATTACATCAAACTCGATTCGGGCGCGGAAGGATACGTCTTGCAGATCGGTTGGCGCTCCACGCTCCTGCGGACGTTAGGCAACAATCACATTGTGATTCCAAACTCCACGTTCGCCAAAGCTACCATCACCAATTATTCCTCGCCCGAGCCACACATGTCTTACTCATTACCGGTGAGCGTCGTCTACGGAACAGATCCCCAATTGGTTGAGAAGGTCCTACTGGAAGTCGCCCGCGAGGCCCTCCGGGACCGTCTGGAAGGCTTGCTCGCCCAGCCCGCGCCCTCCGTATCGTTCATTCCTGGTTTCGGCACGGCCTCACTCGACTTCTCACTGGGCATGCAAATCCGCCAGTTTACGGATCAATACTCCGTGCAGACCGAGTTGAGGAAGCGTATCGTCAAGAAGTTCAGGGACGCAGGAATTGACATGCCCGTCCCCGCACGCACACGGGCCACCGACAAGCCTGTTAAAGACGCTGCCAGCAGCGGCTCCCAAAGTTAGCGGCGGTTGGGAGTATCGTTGACACTCTCTGAGGCGTCCGCTATAGTGAAGCTGGGGCGGCTGGGGCACCCCTTCCTCCGGCTCCCGGTGATACGAGCTCGGCCTGTGTTATTCCTCCCTGGTGAAGGGTAGGTTCGAAGGCTCATGAATCTCCCCATCTCGCTGACCCTTCTCCGAATTTTCTTTGTGCCCATTGTGGTCGTACTGCTACTCACCAAGGGCGGCAACATGGATCTGTGGGCGGTGGGAGTCTTCCTGGCCGCCGCCGTCACGGACCTGCTGGACGGTTACCTTGCCCGCACGCGTGGCCAAATCACCACCCTGGGAATCTTGCTCGACCCCATTGCCGACAAACTTCTCACCTCGGCCGCATTTATTTCCTTAACGGAACTCCACCTTGTGCCCGCGTGGATGGTGGTCATTATCGTGGGGAGGGAGTTCGCTGTTTCCGGCCTACGTTCCATTGCCTCCGCAGAAGGGTATGTGGTGGAAGCATCGGAGTTGGGCAAAACGAAGATGGTCTTCCAGGTGGTGGCCATCACTGTGATTATCCTGGAGTGGCACCGGTTTCAAGCTTTGCGCCCTGCCGGGAAAGTATTGTTATGGATGGTCGTGCTGTTTGCCGTGGCCTCCGCCGGACAGTACTTCTGGAATTTCTGGAAACGTTTGGATGAACGAGTCAAGCGTCGCGCTTCCCGTCGCGTGATGGTGATGGAGGCTGACGAGAAAGAGCCGGAAGAGAAAGATGTTGCCGCTCACTGAAACTGACCAGCAGACCCTGCTGCGCATCGCGCGGGAAGCCTTGATGGGATACCTGAACCTTGCGGAAATCCCCAAATTTCCTGATCCCGGGGAAGCATTGCGCCAGCCCTGCGGCGCCTTTGTGACCCTGCGCAAAGGCAAGAATTTGCGGGGATGCATCGGCGTCACCGAGGGGATCAAGCCGCTCTATATTACGGTGGGCGAATGCGCAGTTTGGGCGGCACTCCACGACCGGCGCTTCCCCCCAGTCATGAAAAGTGAAGTAAAAGGACTCAGGCTGGAAATCTCCGTTCTGTCACCCCTTATGGAGATTGCCCCGCAGGACATCGAGGTGGGGCGGCACGGACTCATCATTTCCCGCGGAGATATGCGCGGCCTCTTGCTGCCGCAAGTGCCCGTGGAATGGAATTGGGATCGCGAACGATTCCTGAATGAAACCTGCCGAAAAGCCGGTCTACCACCCGATGCGTGGCGGCAAGGAGCCAGAATTCAGGCCTTCACCGCGCAAGTATTTGAAGAAACCCACCCCGCTCGTTCGTCTCACCCTGCGGCCTAAGCACGCTCGCTAACTTTTTCTACATCCGCTTTCAGATCAGGCTGAGGGCACAGCCAGGAGTGCCTGTGCCACGGCGTGATGCTGGCTGCGCATGCCGATCTCGAGCAGCGAGTCAATGACCTGGAGGCCAACTACGACGCCAAATTCAAGATCGTGTTTGAGGCCATCCGCAGTTGATGGAACCGCCCCGCACGAGATGCTGAAAGATCACCGCACAGACCACATCACAGGTTAGGCGACTTGATCGTCAAGTAACTGTATGCTGCGAAGAATAGTTTCGCAGCGGGCGACTATCCCCACCCGCTGAAGGGCACTTTTTCTGCGCCTTTCATCTGCCGACTTGAAAACCGGTGCTATTGCGAGGGTAGTTGCCGGGCGTACCAGAATTCGTCATAATCAAAGCGTTCCCCCG
Organism: Terriglobia bacterium; assembly: GCA_050010335.1. GTDB lineage: Bacteria > Acidobacteriota > Terriglobia > UBA7540 > UBA7540 > Bog-366. The sequence continues at coordinate 60,386 of JBEKLF010000003.1, read as the reverse complement.
CCCGCCCCGCAACCAGATGGTACGGAGCTCCCCGCCGGTGGCTTTTGTGGCGCCGAGCAGGATCAGACTTTTAAAGTCAAGCCTGATGGCGACTAGCCGAGCGGACCTGAACATGTCCCATTCGAAGAAGCATCACTACGTTCCGCAGTTCCTGCTAAGAAATTTTGCAGCAGGCGGTGGCACTCGCCTTTACGTATTCGACAAACAAACTGACAGAGTCTTTAATGCGAACGTGGCCGACCTGGCGGCAGAGAACCATCTATACAATTTCTCATTGGATGATCTTCCTGTCACAATTGAGCCTTCTCTTGCCGAATTCGAATCGAAGGCCGCCAACGTGTTGCGAGAGGTGCTCAGCAATGACAATCTTGCTCATCTTACGGTGTATCAGCGAGCTGTACTGAGCGGGCTAGTGGCTCAACTGCTCCTGCGATCACCGCAGCAACGTGGAATGATGCGGCACATAAACGCAGAACTGCGTAAGAAGGTCGCAGCCATGGGGACGAACCCGGACCTTCTGCAGCAGCTAAGAGCATTCGACAACAACGAGGAGAAACTCTTTACCGCGAGCATTTTGTCGGATCTTATGAAAGAATTCATTCCCATCATTTCGGGCAAGGCTTGGATACTGCACAGTGTTCCCGAAGGCGAGAGACTGTATATTTCAGACAACCCGGTCGCAATGCACAATGGAACAAAGTCCGATCTCCTGGGCGGTATCGGCCTCGCGGTTAAAGGCGTTGAAGTGTACCTGCCGGTCAGCGGGATACGATGTCTGGCTATGTATTGCCCCTCCGTAATTTCTGAGCTCGGGGCGGCATACGAGTATTACAAGCGCCTGACAGTGTCCGCTGAGTACGGTCCGCCTCCACCTCCGCCGGAGGAGGCAGAGTGTGTCCTAAATGCCCTCCGGACTGGAAAATGCATGGCTCTCCACAAGGAGTCCGTTGAGTTGGTAAAGTCTCTCCAAGTGTGGAACGCGGAGCGCTACGTTTATTCGGGTGTTGACGATTTCGCGTTGGCTCGTGAAATGCTTGAGACTAATCCCAGCCTGCGTGGGGGCCCGAGGCCCCAGGTCGGCTAACCCCGCGGACGGGACCCATTTTGTCCGGTAAACACTAAATAAGGGTTGTGCGGTGGGGGCAGTACCAATGATCAAGGTGAAGCAAGAGAACGGCGAGCTAACGGTGCTGATAGGTGGGAATGAAGCCGAGATTACGGCTGCTGGTGAAGACTATATCTTGGCGGAATGCAGCCTTTCCGATCTCGCCAAAGAGCGCTCCCAAGCTCTGCCGAAGGGGCTTGAATTGGAAATCCATAGTGAAGATGGCTTCGGAACATATTTCTTCTACGACGTGCGGCTGTCAGAAGCGCCAAGTGGCGTTGCTATGGCGTTTCGCTGTCATACCCCGAACAAATATTGGGAAGGGCAGTTCGGGCTTGCCACCTTCATTGCGGCGATCAGGGACCAAGCCGTGTATCACCACAATTGGAAAGTTACAGAGATCGAGACCGAGGACGATTGGAAGGGGATAACTCTTGAACGCGCGGTAGCACTGGGGGATCCCCTCGAGGCGAGCATTCGTACTGCAGCGTCGGATCTAAATGTTCTCCTTCACTCGGCCGAAGTTGCACTCTCGGGACTCCCTTGGAGGGAAGAATATACCACGAATGAAGATGCGTTCTGCCGAGAACTCATACACCCCCTTCTTCGGCGCATGGGATTTGTCTTTGTACGATATACCCACGGAAAGCGGGAATACGGAAAGGATTTTACATTCTCTGAGCTTACCCCTTTCGGTCATTACCGCCACTATGGTTTGCAAGCAAAGGCGGGGAATGTTAGCGGTGGCGTGAATGCAGCCATTGATGAACTGTTGGGGCAAATTGCCGACGCTTTCACGATGCCGTATTATGAGTTGGGATCGAAGGAGCCGAGGTACATCTCAACCTTCATTATAGCGATCAGCGGCAGGTTCACGGAGAATGGACGGGAGAAAATCGTCGAGAAGATGCCGAAGGGTGTTATCGGGTCGGTCTACTTCGTCGATCGTGAAAGCATAACTGAGCTAGTCGAACGACACTGGAAGGCAAAGTAGAAAGTCCGACGAGTCGACGGCCTTAGGCATAGCCACGTTTTGCAGTGACTATGGAGTTGAATCATATTCCGGCAGGTGCACTGTATATCGATGTCAGGAAACACTGAGAAACCGTTACATGAGCGCGTCGGCGAATGGCTCGCCGAGGTGGGATTTCCGCTGGAATTCACAGTGGCGAATCACTGGCGCGCAGCGGGCTTTCAAGTTCGCCAAGGCGAGTATGTACGTGGTGACGATACGGAGCAGCCAAGGGGGACGGAGGGGGACGGGGACAGTCACCATGTTTCCCGGTTTCTCGCCGGACACCTTGGCCATGCCGGAAAGCGTTCCGCCCGTCGGCGGGTTATGGAAAACGGAAGAATCGTAACAGGCTACCCCACGAACGTTCCCAGGAACCCTTAGGAGGCCACTAGATGGCTAATCTTGACCATCAGCTTCGCCACGTGAGGGATCAGATGCTAAGCCTTAGGGAGTCCGTACCTGGCCTGAAGCGTGACACCAAGTATTTGGAACTTTTTGACGAGTTTGTCCGTGAATGCGAATTTGGTCTGGCCCTTGGGCTTCTGTGTGATTTCTTACTCGAGCCCAATTCGCCTCCTGTAAGAAGCGACGATTTAGACAGAATCTGGAGCCTGCGTGCTTTGATGAGGCTAGATGATGCCAACATTGAGAAACTGATGCGGAAAACAGATATGGCTGGCCAAGGGGGCTCTTGAGGGGGGTAGGGGCAGGCCTCGTGCCTGCCCACCCCGGGGCCGATTCGGCCCCCCGATTGGGCACCCACGAGGGGTGCCCCTACGAGATTCGACGTAAATTCAACAGAAATCCGCTCCCGCCGGAAAATTTGTCCTTATCCCCCTAGCCTCTGGTCGCCACCGTGCTACATATCTAGCGGAGTATTATCGTGTGGGTAAAACAGCGCACCGAGACCGGGTTTTGGGGCAGGTGATCGGCTACCAAGGTAACGCTCCGCGCTATACCGACGCTTTCCTGCTGCGCCGAGTGCAAGACGCCAACTTGCGGGAAGTCCGGCGGCCCACCAACCTGCTGCTGAATATCCAGCGCCGAAAGCGCAGAGCGCAACTCCCGCAAACGAGCGAGGTATGCCACGATGTATTAGAAAAAGAAGGTACTTAGGCGCCGAGCCAAAGAAATTCTAAAGAATGTATGTATCTGATACCAAAACATTTAGTTCGCTTCAGAGACGTGATCAGAGTGAAAAAGGGGAATTAAAAAATGAAGGCTACTCCCACGATGTTATTGAAAACACATGTAGAAAAAATGTCAGTCTTGGCTACTCCCACGATATTCATGAAAACAAGCGACTTAAGTCGATGTAGCCACGATATTCATGAAAATAAAGGTAGTTGTGCGCCGGGATCAGCCGGCACCAAGCCGAGGATGAGAGATCCTCACGAGAAAGGAGTAGCGACCAACTCGGCCCCGAGCGAACGCCCCCAACGCCCCCAGGGGATCGACACCGGAGGCCGGAGTCACCCCCGCCGTGGCCCATTTCCGGCAGGGGAGTAAAAAAAGATGTCAAAAATATACGAGCGAAGCCGGTATGTATATGAAAACACACAAATCTCTGACAAAGTGCCCGGAAAAAAGTCGGACATTTATGTATTAGATTCGGACATTTACGTCTAACCGACACCAATTTTGCAGAAAACCGCTGCTTTTCGACGACGATTTGTCAGATCAATTCGGTTTTTCACGGGTTTTTTCGTGCATGATACGAGCCATTTGCGAAGTATGAGCCGTTGTAATCTCAGATGTAGCGCTGGCTTTCAGTCGGCATTGAGCCGCGAAGATGGCGGCGCTGGCAATCCTGAGCCCGAGTTGGACCTGCCCTGCACGGAGGGTCGGCCAGACGACAAGAAGGAGGATCGGATAAGTCAGGCTCGTCCAACTTACGACTCGATCGCCGAGGAGCGACCTGCGGCAAACACCCTTCGCTAATTGAGACAGCCTTGCCCTGAAGCGCCGCTCTACGTTTTTTAAAAAAAATGCTTGTACTCGCGAAGAATTCGGGTCATTCTACCCTAAGAACCTTATGGGAGAGAAGCAACCCAGCCCCGGCGAACTCCTTCGCGACACCCTTGACATGCTCATCCTGAAGACCCTCAAGCGGGGTCCCATGCACGGCTATGCCATCGCTGAATCCATCGAGCTGCTGTCTGACGAGGACTTGCGCATCGAGGAAGGCGCGCTCTACCCGGCATTACACCGGCTGGAGGTGCGGGGTTGGCTGGGATCGGAGTGGGGAGTTTCAGAGAAGAACCGCCGGGCGAAATTTTACCGGCTCACCCCGGCCGGGCGAAAACAGTTGGTGGCGGAAACCGCCCATTGGCGCCGGATGTCAACCGCGATCGCCCGCATCATGGAAACCGCGTGAAGTGTGAGGTGAGTGGAAGTCATTTCTTATTAAGGATTGCAAAATATGGTGACGAACTGTTTTCGTAGCGCGGGCGTCTCGCCCGCTGTGGCGTGGGCATCCTGCCCGCGCGCTGGCGGGAGCGGGACGCTCCCGCGACAGCGGGCAAGATGCCCGCGCTACGGACGTCATTGTCACTATATTTGCAACCCTCAGTAGGTGGGGAGAACATGATGGGTACTCATGAAGACTTAGTTGGAGGGCGTCAGGAAAGCTCCTCGTCAAGCCGAAGGCTTGCCGGAGCAATCGAATTCGGAGCCTTCGCGCTGGTTATCGCGTTGGGTGCGGTTTGGCAAGCCTGCGCACAGGGCCCCTCATCGCCGTATCCCACGATGGCCCCGCTTGACCAGTACCTGATGGAGCGAAGCGACGAGATCACCCTGTCGCGGAGTGCGGCTCCGGAATCCATCTCACGCGATGCCGAGGTCATTGTGCTTGGACAGAAAGGCTACGAAACCGCAGTCAAAGGCAGGAACGGTTTCGTGTGTATGGTGGAACGATCGTGGACCGCCGGAATCGACGATCCGGATTTTTGGAACCCGAAGCTGCGGGCTCCGATCTGCTTCAATCCCCCGGCGGCGCGAACCTACCTTCCTCTCACCATCAAGAAGACCGAGATGGTAGTGGCGGGGCGATCCAAAGCTCAAATGTTCGAAGGTATCAAAGCCGCTTTCGACCAGAAGGAATTGCCGGCGCTCGAATCGGGCGCCATGTGTTACATGATGTCAAAGCAAGGGTACTTAAGCGATCGTGATGGGCACTGGCATCCTCACCTGATGTTTTTCGTTCCATTAACGGAAGCGAAAGCTTGGGGTGCGGGTCTGCCGGGTTCCCCGATTTTGGCCTCTGAGGCCCCTCAAGACCGGCTGACGGTGTTCTTGATTCCGGTTGGGAAATGGTCGGACGGCACGGTTGCTCCGCCGATGTAGCGAAGCCACCCCATCGGGCACTATCCGTGGGTGCAAGCAGCGGAATCGATGGTGCTGTCCTAATTTGACCGTAGCGCCGCCATCTTGGCGGCTCGATGCCGGCTGGAAGCCGGCGCTACACTTGAAATTAGGACAGCACCGAAACGATACGGGATTTGCCAACTCCGCCGGGGCTGAGTGCGGTAAGGCGCCGTGTGGGCGGGGAAAAGGATCGCCTCTCTGGGGTCGACAGGGATTTTTTCCGTGTCTTTGGGCTTGGGCCAATGCTAATGAAATTGCTCCCCCTTCGGGGAACGAGGTGATGACCATGTCTCAATGGTTGATGCACACCTGGCTGCGCATTAAGGCTATTTTCAAGCGCCGGCAGCTTGACCGCGACTTGGAAGACGAAATGAATTTCCATCTCGCAATGCGCGAGGAAGAGCTCCAATCGGGAGGTCTAAGCCCGGAAGCTGCTCGCTTTGCCAGCCGCAGGCGATTCGGCAATCGGACCTCGGTGCAGGAGGCCTGTCGAGAGACGTGGGTGTTCTCCTGGGGTGAAAGCCTTTGGCAGGACATTCGCTACGCGGCTCGCACGCTGGGCAAAAATCCGGGCTTCACCGCCGTGGTGGTCATTACCATCGCTCTCGGCATTGGCGCCTCCACGGCGGTTTTCAGCGTCGTGGACCCTCTCCTGTTCCGGCGCCTGCCTTATCCCCATGACGACCAGCTCATTTCCGTGGGGTATCTGGGGCCGGTTGACAACAACGAGTTCAACGTCGTCAGCAGTTATTTCGATTGGCGGCAAGCGCATACGCCATTCCAGTCACTCACCGCGATGAGGCCGGGCATGGAATGTGATGTGCTGATCGGCGACACGGCGCAGCAGGTCAATTGCTACGCTGTGGCCGCTGATTTTTTGAAGACCTTCGGAATTCCCCCGCTGCTCGGCCGGGATTTCAGCGAAGAAGACAACCGGCCGCGAGCCCCAGCGGTGGTTCTGCTCTCCTACGGATTCTGGCAAAGGGTTTTCGGCGGAGACGTGAAGGCTCTGGGCAAAACCCTCATGCTGAACGAAGAGCCCGCGCAGGTGGTCGGCATCCTTCCCAAAGAATTTGAGATGCCGCAACTCGGCGAAATCGACGTGATGATGCCTGCGCGCCTGGACGCAAGTCTGCCCCGTTCGGCAAATTCCAGCTCTTTCCTGCGGACCTTTGCGCGGCTTCGGCAGGGCGTTTCGATCGAGCAGGCGCGCGACCAGTTTCGCCCGATTTTTGCCGATAGCATGGCGAAGGATGTCCCGCCCGAGCTGCGCTCGGAGGTCCGGCTGGTGGTGCGTTCGCTTCGGGACCGCCAGATTCATGATGTCAAACTCGCCTCCTGGTTCTTATTGGGTTCCGTGCTTGCATTGTTGCTGGTGGCATGCACAAACGTCGCGAATCTTATGCTGGCACGGATGGAAGCCCGCCGCCAGGAATTGGCGATGCGAGCCGCTCTGGGCGCCGGGCGCGGCAGGCTGATGCGGCAGACACTGACCGAATCGCTGATGCTGGGATTGATGGGAGGCGCAGCGGGCTGCGGAGCCGCATGGGTGCTCCTGCGCTTATTCGTAAGCTTGGCGTTCGATCAGATTCCGCGCTTGGATCAAGCGCGAATTGACTTCCGTGCCCTGCTGTTCGCATTGGCGGCATCCCTCGCGGGCGCCGTGTTGTTTGGAATTGTGCCCGCGCTCGATCGGCCGCGAGCGGAAACGCTGGTCGGATGGCACGTGGCGGGATCGGCTCGGACATTGTTCCGAAAAGCACTGGTATCAGCACAGGTGGCCATTTCCCTGGTCTTGTTGACGGGGGCTTCGTTGTTAATTCGCAGCCTGGGAAACCTGGAAAATCAGCCCTTGGGTTTTCAACCCGAACACCTCCTTGCCGCGTCGTTCACCTTACGACAGCGACATTATCAACCCGCAGCGGCGCAAACCTCATTCTTTGAGGAGCTGGAGGCAAGGCTCGATCGGCTCCCCGGCGGCGGAGCTTTCGCCTTGAGCGACTCCATTCCCCCGCGCGGTTCGATGGGGCGCCCCTACTCTAACATCCGGATTGCCGGCCTTCCACCTGTGGCCGCCGATGGTGGAATGGTGGAGTTTCGCTGGGTGAGCCCCGGATATTTCCAGACCATGGGCATCGCCATTCTGTCGGGACACGCATTTGAAGGAAGTGAGCGCGCCTCCGGTGAATCGCCCGTCATCCTGAGCGCCACGTTGGCCCGCCGTATGTTTGGTGATGAGAACCCCGTGGGGCAGCAGCTTGAACTGGATGGCAACGGCCATTGGTGCCCCATCGTGGGTGTGGCAGCGGACACAAAAAATAACGGGTTGACCGACCCTCCCGATCCCGAGTATTACCGCCTGCGCATGAAGGGTTCGACTGAATTGGGCAGAAGTGGGGTTGCGGTTTTTCGGACATCGCTCGACCAGGCGACGCTGGCGCGGTGGATCCGAACCGAGTTTGCGGCGCTTGACTCCACCCTTTCGGTGAAGATCGAGACGATGGATGGGCGCGTCGAACGATTCCGCGAGCGACCGCGTTTTGTCGCCATCCTCGTGGGACTCTTTGCGGCGCTCGGGTTACTGCTGGCTGCGGTGGGACTTTACGGTGTGCTGTCGTTCCTGGTAGCGCGGCAGACAAGAGAAATTGGAGTGCGCATGGCCATCGGCGCTCGGCCTCGGGACATTGCTTTGCAAGTTCAATGGTATGCGGGAGTATGGACGGCAATGGGAGTGGGCGCAGGGCTCGCCGGATCCTTTGCCCTCGCCCGCACGATTCGCGGGCTGCTCTTCGAGGTTTCACCGACGGATCCGGTTTCGCTTATCGCCGCCATCGCCGTGCTGGTCGCGACCGCCGCGCTCGCCGCATGGATTCCGGCTTACCGGGCAGCCCGCGTGGATCCGGTCATTGCCTTGCGCAGCGAATGAGGACTTTTCTAACCACGTTGCGTGCAATCTACGCGTGTGAAGTCCTGTCCCAGGCGGAACTATTCCTTCTCCACGTAGTCGCCCGAGGAGATCTCGCGGTAACTTGAAACCACCATCGCCACACACGACTTCGACTGCACGGATAGGACGACTGCCTCGCCGATAATTTCCGGCGGCGTTCGTTCGCCGGCAAGAACTCCAGTTGTGTGTCCAGGAAGGATTTTGTAAATGCGGAATCGGTTGCCGGGCTGGGTTCCCGTTTTTTCACCTAAGTTCAAATAGACAACGGTCTCGCGGCCAAAGAAGCCAAAATTATTGTTGGTTGCAGTTACCCTTCCGTGTTCCTTGCCCTTGTCCATCGGGATGAAGTGGTCAAGCGGTGGGGAAACCGTGTAGGTCGGATCGGGGCGCGGTTGTAAGGGCACCAGGATGTCGCCGGGGACAACGGGTCCGCAGGAAAAGGTAACTTTTGCAACGATTCCCTCCGGATTCACGTGGGTCACGCGGACTTGCGCGACATCCTCGTAAGGTTTACCCGACTTGCGAATATCCCATCGCTCGCCCTGGTATCGCATCGTGAGGAAAAGTTCGTCGGCGGGGCGCACGACGCTGTATTCATTGCCCACCGCAACGCTTCCACCTTTCGGTTGGGAGGTGTAAATCGATTCGCCCTGGACAAACTGACGAACTACGGAGTGGAAGTCGTCGTCCGCTCCTCCCACGACGACCAAATCGCGGGGCACGCTAGGGCTGGCAATGAAGCCTGTGCAATACGCCTGTGAGCGGACAGCGACAGGGATGGAAGGTAAGGTTGGCCCGGGCCCTTGGTCTTGGGCGATGACCGCCGACACGGCGAGAAACACTACTGCTAGTGCGAAAGCTATTCGTTGCACAGGTTCCCTCCTCGAATACCGGTAACTGGCGCAGGCAGGTCACCCCCCAGTGACCCCGCCCGCCACGAGCTTACCCCTAGTCGGGCGTAAGTGTAAGGAAAAAAACAAGCTTCTGTCAAGAGGACGAAAGTAACTGAACGAAAGTAACATTTATGAATTGCTTAACAAGGCGAGACAAGAAATAGCGTCGGCGAAAGGATGCGGTGTGGAGCGACAAGGAAATTTAGGATGGCTGCAAGGAGTACCGAAGATAGGATTAGCCAGATCTCCTTGCAACTGAATTGACCGCAACCCCACTTTCTCTTTCCTGACTAGCGGCAGCCTACGCCACGCGCCCCTAAATAGAACCTCCAGTGACATAGAGTCCGCGTCCCGAAAAGCCCTTTCCCCACGGCCCGGAGTGTGCTATCTATTTTCATATTGTGAAAACTCGGAGAAGGGGGCGCCTCTATGGAAACCCGCAAACCGCACCGTAAGAAGGAAGATTACAGGCTCCGCACGCACATGATTCACGGGAATTATGATAGCAAAAAGTGGGACTACGACCATCACGTGGTGCCGCCGGTTTCGCACACCACGGCTTATCGGCTGAGCTCGCTTGAGCGCGGCGCGCGGGGCTTCGTGCAATTCGCCTCGGCGGATGAACACTTGAGCGGGCACATCCCGATTTACATTTATGACCGGCTGGATGAACCCACGCGTTCGATGCTGGAAGAAAACTTGGCCTATGCGGAAGGCGGAGAGATTTGCGCAACTTTCGCTACGGGGATGGCCGGCATCAGCGCGGCACTGGGAGCGGCCTTGCGTCAGGGGCAGGAAGCTGTGTCGCACCAGATTGTCTACGGATGCACCTATAGCCTGATGACCAACTGGCTGCCGCGATTTGGCATGAACGTACGCTTTGCGAATTTCCTCAAGCCAGAATCACTCGCGGCCGAGATCACGCCTGCGACGCGCGTTCTCTATTTTGAGACGCCGATCAATCCAACATTGGAACTGATTGACATTGCTGCCATTCGCCGTGTGGCGGACCAGGCCAATGTCGGCCGCGAGGAAAAGGATCGCGTGCTGGTGATGGTAGACAATACTTTTGCCACGCCCTTCTGCCAGCGTCCATTAAGGCTAGGAGCGGACATGGTGGTGGAAAGTCTTACCAAAGGCTTGGGGGGATTCGGCACCGACATGGGCGGCGCGGTGATTGCGGCCAAGGAGTGGTACAACTCGATCATGCTGTTTCGCAAGGATTTTGGGGGCGTGCTTTCCCCGCGCAGCGCCTGGGGAGTGTTGGTGTACGGCCTGCCGACTCTCGCGACGCGCATGATCAATATGCAGAAGACCGCGCAGCGTGTGGCGGAGTTCCTCACGAAACATTCCAAAGTGGCGAACGTCAGCTATCCTGGCGCCGAGGGCTTTGCGCAGAAGGCTCTGGCCAAGCGGCAGATGCTGAATCCCGAGGGCAAATTCGCCCCCGGTAGCATGATGTACTTTGTGCTCAAGGGAACCGAATCCAAGCAAACGCGCGCGGAAAAGATGGTGGACTACCTCGCCGAGCATGCTTATTCCATCACCCTGGCCGTAAGCCTGGGGCAGATCAAGACGCTCATCGAGCACCCGTTCTCGATGACCCACTCGGCGCTCCCCGACGAGCAGAAACGCGCCTTCGGAATGCACCCGGAAGGCATCCGTCTGTCCATCGGCTTGGAAGATTGGCACGACATCATCCGCGACCTGGAACTGGCACTGGAAAAGGTGTGAACGCCGGGATGCGGGTTACGAGGGCTCGTGATTCGGTAAGCCGCGCTGTCGCCGCCGCGCCAGCCCTGAACGTAGGCCTTCTACCGTGACTACAAACCCGCAGCCAGTAAACTACTGACTGTGACTATCGTGCATGAGAAAAGCTCATGCAGGGGGCGGGAAAACCATGGCAACCCAGGCGCAGATCGAATCTCTCCTCAAGCGCCTGCGGGGGATGAGTGCGGCAGATCTCTCCGTTCTTGAGGCGAGTACCAAAACTCCCGGGAGTAGCATGACGACCGCCCTGGGCAGTTGCACTGAGGCTCTGTGGTCCGAAATGGTGGCGCTAGGATGGATGAATAGAAGGGATGAGGATCTCGAACTGCCTGGAGGTGCGCGCTTCCCGATGAAGATCTACACCATCAGCTCAGAAGGTTTCCAACCAATATTGGACTTGTTGTCAATTCTCACCAAAAGGTGGGTTCGGAGCGGGGAGCCGGAGTAAGTGCAGTTCTGACTGGGCTTTCCCTTTCCGGCTTTCGCACTGCTGGCAATAATATTGACGCATCTCAATCGGCGTGATAGGCTGTTTGTTCTTGGACCCATGACCACGAATCTCCATTCCGTGAGGAGCAGTGACACACGTCGGATGTGTTGTTGTACGCCATCCGACAGCGGTGCTCTGTCTTCAGGGAATAGGGATTTGTAAGACGACCTAGTCAGATTTCAAAACCTGAGACGCCCGCTGATGGAACAGCCGCAGCGGGCGTTTTGCTTTTACGCAGCTTTTTTGGGAACAAAAATCAAACCGGTCCGGGCGCGGGTCGGTTTGATGCAGGGGCGGCATAACGCCGCCACGCTTGGTCGCAATGGCGGGATAAACCCGCCGCTACAGAGCAAGAGTGGCGACACCGGGGGAGACGGGTTATCAGGATCGCAGCATCAACATGTTGATCACGGTTATTGGTTTCATTACGGGGATACTGATTGGGCTGACCGGCACCGGCGGCGGTGTACTGCTGACCCCACTGCTGATGGTGCTGACGCCTTATCCTGCCGTCACCTTGATTGGGACCGACATCATCAACGGCGCTTTCACCAAGTTGCTGGGGGTGTTTGAACACCGCCGGCTGGGCCAAGTGCGCTGGCGCCTTGCCGCGTTCCTGATTATCGGGACGGTGCCGGGCACAGTCGCTGGGATTCTTCTGCTCAGCTTCCTGAAGTCGAGGTTGGCGGGAGCGGAACTGGACCATTTCCTTCGCCTCGTGCTGGGCGTAACACTGTTCTGCGTTTCCATCCTGTTGCCGCTCGTCCGCATGGGGAAGATCAAGCCTCCCAAGACTTGGGTCGACGCTCCCGCGATCAGCGCGCGGCTGAAGCTGGTCGCGGTGGGCGCGCTGGTGGGATTCCTCGTGGCGCTGACTTCGATTGGCAGCGGCAGCTTGCTGATGGTCTTCCTGCTGCTTCTCACGCCCTATCCCCTGGGCGAACTAGTGGGAACAGACATTCTTTACGGACTCGCCACCATGGCGCTCGCGGGCTCCCTCCACATGCGGATGGGCCACTTCGATAGCGGGCTTTTCCTGCACATTGTGGTTGGGTCTCTGCCCGGAGTGGTTTTGGGCAGCCGGCTGACCCGGATTATTCCCGAACGTTATTTCAGTTGGCTGTTCACGATTCTCTATTTTTCCCTGGGAACCCGCCTACTGGTAGGGTAACGGCAGGAGACAGGAGTTAGGATTCAGGGAAGTGCCGAAAATCGAAACTGGAAACTGGAAATTCGAAATTGGAAGCTCGAGGGTCGAAAATCGCTGTGCAGCCGGCGAGTTTCGAATTTCCAGTTTCCAATTTCGAGTTTCCATTTTCGACTCCGACTCTCATTCACTTACAACTAGAAAAGGAAAACAACAACTATGCCACTTGAAGTAGCAAGTTTACCCGAACTGGCTGAAACCTATGCGCAACGGCATCCGCGCGAGATCCTGGCTCTGGCGTTTGAGATGTTTTCACCCAGCGTCGGCATCAGTTTCAGCGGTGCGGAAGACGTGGTGCTGGTGGATCTGGCGGCAAATCTGGGAGCCAAGTTCCGCGTCTTCTCGCTCGACACGGGGCGGCTCCACCCTGAGACATTGCGCTTTCTCGACCAGGTTCGGGAGCGATACCAGATCCCGATCGAAATCTTCTTTCCCAGGCCGGAAGCGGTGGAAAAGCTGGTGCGGGAAAAAGGCCTCTTTTCGTTTTATAAGGACGGCCACCAGGAATGTTGCGGCATTCGCAAGGTGGAACCGCTGCGGCGGGCGCTCGGCACCCTGAGCGCATGGGTCACTGGACAGCGCCGCGACCAGAGCCCCTCAACCCGCGCAGCGGTCCCCGTGGTGCAAGCTGATGCCACCTTCTCGACCCCGGAACGGGAACTCGTGAAATTCAACCCTCTGGCCAACTGGAGTTCCAAGCAGGTTTGGGACTACATCCGCGAAAATGACGTTCCGTATAACTCGCTGCACGAGCGAGGATTCATCTCCATCGGTTGCGAACCCTGCACGCGAGCCGTTCTGCCCGGTCAGCACGAGCGCGAAGGGCGCTGGTGGTGGGAAGAGGCCACCAAGAAGGAATGTGGCCTGCACTCGGGAAACAAGTTGGCTTAAGAGCAGCGGCTAGTGGCTAGTGGTTAGTGGCGAGCAAGCCTGAATTCCTTTGCCATGCCGTCCCTTTTCTGCCGACTGGCAGCGACAACATGGCGCCCTCTCCGTCGGACATTTTGCACCCCATTTTTACCTTTTGTCGTGTTGATTGTAAGTGGATTTATTTTCAGTATGTTGTCAGGATTGGGAGGGCAAAAATCGATTCTCAGGCCCTTTATTATCAGTAAGTTCTCAGGGTTGCGGACCCTTGACACCGATGGAAACAAAGTCGTATCGTCATTCGTACAATTTGTCGGCCCGCCTCGTCGTCTGTCAGCCTTGCCTCCGACGCCCACTTGGAGCCGAGCGGAGCCTGCCTCCAAGCGCAGCCTACCATTCTAGCTAAAAGATTTTGTCTTGTCAAGAAAAATAAGAAGCACGCTTAAAGTGGCCGCCCCGCCACTTCTCAGGGACCTAGCCTTCGGGTGAGAAAGCCGCGTTAGTGGCGAGCAAGAGCATCGACGGCAAACCGCCGAGCCGTTTTGCTCTACACCCCTTAGTACCCGCGTGATCTTTAGGCGGCGGGGAGCATCAGCGTGAACGTGGAGCCTTTACCCAATTGGCTCTCGACGCTGACGGTGCCGTTTGCGCGCTCGATGATGTGTTTGACGATGGATAGTCCCAGGCCCGTACCGCCCACTTCGCGCGAGCGGGCTTTATCGACGCGATAGAAACGTTCGAAGATGCGCGGCAGGTCGTCGTGAGGAATGCCGATGCCGGTATCGGCGAGGGTGATCTTAACGCGGCCGTCGCCGGTGTGGGTGACTTCCATCCGCGCCTCGCCACCCGGCCGGTTGAACTTGACGGCGTTATCGAGCAGATTGACCAGCGCCTGCTCGATTTGGAGGCGGTCTCCGAGCACCTGCACGTCTTCGACGTGGTCCGAGACCAGGGAGACGCTGCGCAACCGCGCTTCTGCCTCCAGGGTGTGCATGGCCGACTCCACGGCCCCACGCACCGAGACGGGCTCAGGTTCCGGCCGCGCCTTGCCCGATTCCAGCTCCGAAAGCGCCAGCAAATCCGACGAAATATTGTTCAGGCGGATGGCGTGCGCTTTAATGATTTCAAGGAACCGGCGATTGTTTTCCTGGTCTTCCAAAGCCCCTTCCAGCAGCGTTTCGGCGTAACCGCGGATGGCGGTGAGCGGCGTGCGCAACTCATGCGAAACGTTGGCGACAAAATCGCGGCGGATGCGCTCCAGGCGCTCGAGGTCGGTGATGTCGTGCAGGATGGCGATGGCGCCGCGCGCGGTCCCGGAAGTAAGCGGGGCGGCCTGCACTTCAAAGACACGATCGGCCGCGGGAAGTTGCATGCGCCGCTTCACCGACTCGCCGGTGCTCAACACCCGCGTCAGAACCTCGCGCAGTTCCGGAGCGCGCACAAGTTCAACCAACTGCATGCGGGCGGGAATGGGATTGGGCCCACCCACGGCGCGTATGAATGACGCATTGGCGAAGGTGATGCGCAAAGTGCTGTCCACCGCGAGCACACCTTCCACCATGCTGGCCAGAATCGCTTCGCGCTGCGCCGACTCCACGCCCAGCCGGTCCACCAGGTCCCGAAGCTGCGCGGCGGTGTTACTGAGCGAGCGTCCCAGCGCGCCCATCTCGTCGTCGCCAGGGGGCAGCGGCGACTGGGAGAAGTGGGCGCCCACCAACCCTTCCGCAAACGCCCGCAGCCGCGCGATGCGCTGAGTGAAAGACTGCGAGAAGTAGTAAGCGATCGCCAGCGCCACCAGCGCGGCATAGATGGAGGCCCACAATATTCGCCAGCGGACTGCCGCAACGGCAGAATCCACATCGTCCAGCGGCACGGCCAAACGCAGGATGTAACCGGGTTCGTCGTGATAAGTCATGCGCAGCGCCAGGTAACAGAGATCTTGATTGACGGTCGTGCTGTGGCGGGAGGAGGTGCCCATGCCGTGCTGGTAAGCCGCCATGATTTCGGGGCGGGTGACGTGATTTTCCATGGTCTCGGGATCGTGTTGGGAATCGGCTAAGGCCACGCCTTTCGGGTCGATAATCGTGATGCGCGCTCCGGAACGCTGCGCGGCCAGATGCGTCCAATCTTCCAGTTGGGGGGCCGGAACATTGGCGGCTTCCGTTTCGAGAATCTGCGCTTCCGCCTCCAACCGTTTTACCACGCTCTGCACTTCCCGGTCGGCGGTGTAGCGGGTGATGTAGAAATTCAGAACCACCAGCGTTACCGCAATCAGCAGAAAGGCGTTGGCCAGAAGCTTGCGAAATATGGGGCTGCGGAAGATCATGACATTTTGGATTTTGGATTTGCGATTTTGGATTAAGGAGAGAGTCGCAAAGCGTGATTGTCAACCCCGAATCCAAAACCAAAAATCCAAAGCGGAGATGGAGGGCGAGCTGCAACAGGCAGCCTCGGCCCGCTGGAATTAGACCACATCGGTTCTGCGGGAGCAATCGCTGCCAAGCGATGACGCGGACACCCACCCGGAACCTTGAATTTGCGATTTTGGATCCAAATGAAGAAGCGGGCATGCACCGTATTTAATCCAAAATCCAAAATCGAAAATCCCAAATAATCTATGCCTCAACGCCTTCCAAAACTTCCGGGGAAAAGCGGTAGCCGCTGCCGCGTACCGTTTGGAGAAACTGCGGGCGGTTGGGGAATTCTTCGATTTTCTCGCGCAGGCGGCGAATATGCACGTCCACGGTGCGCGGGGTCACAAAGCGGTCGCGCCCCCAAACTTCATCCAACAAGCGGTCGCGATCGAAGACGTGGCGCGGGTGCGCAGCCAGGAAGTAGAGCAGCTTGAATTCCAGCGCGCTCAGCTCCACCGGTCGCCCCCGCACGGTTGCTTCCTGCGTTCGCGTGTCGAGACGTAAGGCGCCCGCTTCCACCACCTCGCGCTTTTCCGCCACGCGTTCCTGGCGGCGCAATACAGCTTTCACCCGTGCCACCAACTCGCGCGGACTGAAGGGTTTCACCACGTAGTCGTCCGCGCCGATTTCCAGGCCTAACACGCGGTCCATCTCCTCGCTCTTGGCGGTGAGGAAAATGACGGGCAGAGACTTCAGGCGCTCGTCGGCGCGCAGCCGCTTGCAAATCTCAAACCCATCTTCATCGGGAAGCAGAATGTCGAGGAGCACAAGGTCGGCAGGATTGCGGCGGAGATACTCCACCCCCTCACGCCCGCGGGAGAAACTTTCAACCTCAAAGCCTTCCTTGCGGAAGTTATACCGCACTAGTTCAACGATGTCGCGCTCGTCTTCAATGATGACTACACGTTGACGCACGGCAAGATTATAACACCCGTATTGTTACGACAGTGTTAATAGATGGGCCAACCTGCATGACTTAACGTGACGGCCATTCCTGGCACTTGGCGGGTTAGGGCGGCACTCCAGGCGCCGCATGGCTGGATTCAAATATTTCCAAGCCATGTATTTTCAGCAAGATAGCATGAGCTAGGGTTTGGCAAGGGGAACGCTCATATCCGGCTGACGACATCGGACCCCGTCCGGCGCAAACCCCGCCAGGGGCATAAGGGTGACTTTCTCCCGCCGGCGCCGTTTTTCGCCGGGAGGTGACATCATGAGCGAGACTACCGTTCTAGGACTGGCCAGACCGAACCCGTTTCCGTCGGTCTTCACCGTTCAAACCCACCTTTCGATTGCCGAATTGGTTGCCCTCGTTTTCTTCACCTATATGACCCTTGCGGCGTTCGTGTTCGATATGGCGGCGCTGGACCTGGGCATCATCATGGCGCTCAACACGGTAACAATCGCCATCCTGATGGCGCTTCGCCGAGGCCGCGAGCGCGCTCCTTGGCTTGCTATTGTCGCTGACCTATTTCCGGCATTGTTGGTCCTCGTCGCCTATCGAGAGTCCGGTTTGTTGCTTACACCGGACCCCAGCCACCATCTGGATTACCTTTTCATTCAAGGGGACCGGATCTTGCTGCAAAGTCGGTTCGTTCAAGCCGTGCTGCAAGCCGGAGCGCCTTGGCTGGAGCGTTATCTGGAACTTGCATATCTGCTCTGCTACCCGCTGGTGCCCCTGGGGGTTGGCGCAGTCCATCTCGCGATCCAGCGGAGCGCGGTAAACAATCCTGCGGCGCAGGTGAAGCGCGCCATGGACGACTTTTGGGCTACGGTGCTGCTCGCCACCCTTTTCTGTTACGCTGTGTATCCCTTCTTTCCTCTCACCCCGCCGCGCGTACTGTTCGGCGACGTGCCGGGGCCGCACGTGGAACCCCTGCTGCGTCAGTGGAATTTCTTGCTGCTCGATCACTACAGCGTGCAAGCTTGCATCTTTCCCAGCGGCCACGTGGCGGCGGTGACCGCCGTGGCGTTGGCCGTCCGCAAGCACGCCCCGCGGCTCGGTGGGCTATTCCTGTTTCTCGCCGCGAGCGTCGCCTCCGCAACCGTCTATGGCCGCTACCATTACGCCGCCGACGCCGTAGCGGGCGCGCTGGTGGGCGTGGCTGCGTACTGCGCTTCGCGCGTCATCAAACATTGGGTGACAGAGTAATCGCCACTCGGCGCGAAGGATGGGTGATAATACCAACCATGATCGCTGGCGCTCCTGGGGAAGCCCGTTGGATCAAAGCGGAGCCGCGTCGCACACTGGCCGCGCCCCTTTTGGAACGGATCGTTCACACGGCGTTCCCGCGCTCGCGTGTGGCAGATGTGCTGTCGCTTGCCGATGGT
Source organism: Terriglobia bacterium (assembly GCA_050010335.1). Lineage (GTDB taxonomy): Bacteria > Acidobacteriota > Terriglobia > UBA7540 > UBA7540 > Bog-366. The sequence continues at coordinate 41,981 of JBEKLF010000003.1, read as the reverse complement.
TTGCGCAACGCGAATTTCAAGCTCCAACTCGACTCCATAACCGACCCCATCGTGCTCCGCATCTACGAGCACAACCCTTCCATCTGCCAGAAAGAGGTCGACCTGATGCGGCTGGTCGGAGGCTCAGTCCCCGTTCCGGAGGTTCTTCACGCGGAGCGGCGCGGGTGGGAGGACCTCCCGCCGTTCATCCTGATGCGTTATGTCGAAGGAACCAACTTCCGTGAGCTAAAACGCAGCGGCGATACAGAGGCGATCGCTCAAGCGGCATACTCCGCTGGCAAAACGCTGGCAGCCATAGGCCGTACGACCTTCTCGAAGCCGGGCTGGCTCGCATCGGGACCGGCCGTCGCGGCCGCACTGCTCGAAGGCGCGAATCCCATGCCGCGCTTTGTCGATTTGTGTCTTGCCGCGGCGAACCTTCAGCGGCGTATGCCAGCGGATTTGCGTGATCGCGCCCATACTGTGGTCTGGTCGTGGGCGCCACAACTTTCCCATCTGGACGCCCAGGCATGCCTTGTCCACGGTGATTTCGGCAAACGGAATCTGCTGGTCCGACGCATCGCGGGAAAGTGGAATGTGGCTGCTGTTCTTGACTGGGAGTTCGCCGTTTCCGGCTCTCCGCTCGCTGACCTTGGCCATTTCCTGCGCTACGAACGGGATTCGAGCCCTCTCGCGGAGCCCCATTTCTCGAATGGGTATTTGCACGCTGGCGGAAAACTGCCGCCGGACTGGCGCCAACTATCGCGACGGGTCGACGTGATCGCCTTATGCGAGAGCCTGACCCACCACCACCTCCCAAACACGGTTGTCGCAGAACTGCTTGAGCTCATCCGCGCGGCCGTCGAGAATCGCGACCCGCGTTTCGCGTGAAACCAACAAGTGTGGAAACCCCGCTTTCGCGGGAATGACAATTGCTTCAATAGGTTTCCCAGTCCCCAAAAAATCAAAACCGATTCAGCCGGGCCTCGTCTAAACCATGAAGGCATCTGTTTTCGGCCCACAAGGGCGGCCATTTCTAAGGAAAACTATGATGGGTGCGATGCGGGAAGCCATGAATCGTGTGGGGTCCTTTTTTAAGAAGCGGCAGCGGAACCCGGAGCTGGACGTGGAGAATGCCACTCATTTCGAGCCGGAGGTGGAAGAGAACATGCGGCAGGGCATGCCCCGCGGCGAGCCGCGCCAGCAGGCACTCGTGCGTTTTGGCGGAGCGCAGGAGGCAAATGACCCCCCGAGCGAATCACGCGGATTGCCGTGGCTTGACGTGTTTTGGCAGGACGTGCGTTATACCCTGCGCACACTGCGGAGAGACCACACCTTTTCGTTGGTTGCCGTGCTGATTCTGGGGCTGGGGATTGGCGCGAACATCGCCGTCTTCAGCGTGGTCAATACGATTTTGCTGCGGCCGCTGCCGTTTCCCAATTCGCAGCAGTTGGTCCGGATATTGTCCAAAAATCCGGCGGGCGGGGAATCCGGCATGACCTATTCTGCGGATGCTATGGAGGAATTCCAGCAGCGAAGCCATGCGTTGCAAGACGTGTCGGGCTACTACGCGTTTTCCGGCCCCGACAACGTCAAGCTGATCGGGCGGGGCCAGCCGCGACCGGTTACGGGTCTCATGGTAGGCGGAAACTTCTTTCACACGCTGGGCGTTGAGCCAATGCTGGGGCGGCTATTCCGACCCGAGGAATGCGTGCACAGCAGCCAGCCGGTTGCGCTGCTAAGTCATGCATTCTGGGAGCGGCAGTTTGCCGCCAAGTCTGAAATTGTGGGACAGACCGTCGATTTGAGTGGCGAGCCGGTGACGGTGATTGGCGTGTTGCCGGAGACGTTTGACTTCGGGTCAGTCTTCTCGCCAGGCGCAAAAGTCGATCTCTACATGCCCGCCATCCTGGATGACATACGCGAAGAAGGAAATACTATGGCGCTGGTTGGCCGCTTGAAACCGGGAGTGAGTCTGCCTGAAGCCCAGGCTGAGGCCGATCTGCTTTTTCCGCATCTTGACTTCAACGCGAAGCATCCGGATTGGAGAGCGGAGTATACCGGCAGGCTGCTGGGGTTGAAAGACTACGTCAGCGGCAAGTTGCGGCAGTCGCTCGTCGTGCTGTGGTGCGCCGTGGGCCTGATTCTGCTGATCGTTTGCGTGAATCTGTCGAACCTGCTGCTGGCGCGCGCGGCGGCGCGAAGCAAGGAATTCGCCATGCGCAGTGCGCTCGGAGCCGGGCGAGGCAGGCTGGTTCGCCAGTTACTCACTGAAAGTCTCATCCTTTCGGGAGCGGGTGCGGTGCTGGGCCTGGGAATCGCCTTTGCCGTAACCTGGTACCTTGCCCACCAGGGGTCGATTGCGTTGCCGCTACTCACGAGCGTGCGGATTGACGCGACCGCGCTGGGATGGACGCTGCTGATTGCAGTCGTCACTGCGGTTTTTTTCGGTCTCGCTCCTGGGCTGAAGATATCCAGCGGCAATTTGCAGGAAGCGCTGAAAGACTCGGGCCCCGGGACGACCGCGGGGAGAAAGCACGAGCGGACGCGCTCGGTGCTGGTCGCCTCCGAGGTGGCGCTGGCCTCGGTGCTGCTGGTGGGCGCGGGGTTGCTGCTGCGCAGCTTTCTGCGCATCCTCGATGTCGATCTGGGTTTCGAGCCCAGCCGGGCCGCTGCCATCAGCGTGGATTGTGACGACGGAAACGATGTGGCGAAGCGAGGCGCAATATGGCAGGACATTATCCGTCGCGTTGAGGCCATCCCGGGGGTTGAGACGGCCGGCATCTCTGACAATATCCCGATGAGCCGCAATCGCGCCTGGGGGATCTCGGCCAAAGGTAAGCAGTATCGCAAAGGGGAACTTGAGGGCACATTTGTGTACATCGTCTCGCCGGGTTACCTGCGCGCGATGGGGATGCGCCTGGTCAGGGGCCGCGACATCAGTTGGGAGGATGGCCCCAAGAGCGAGAGGGTGGTGTTGATCAATGAGACCGTCGCTCGCCGCCTCTGGCCGGGTGAGGACCCCGTCGGACGCATCGCTAAGGTGAACGGAAGCGATACGCAGGTGATTGGCGTGGTTGCCGATGTTCGCGAAAGCAGTGTCGAAGGCAACCCCGGCTGGCAGATGTACCTGGCGCCGACGCAGTGGGACTCGGATCGACCCCAATTGGTGGTACGCACGAAGTTGTCGCCGGAAAGTCTCGCTTCCAGCGTCGTGACCACGCTGCGCCAGATCAATCCTGAGCAACCGGCGACCGAGTTCCGGCCCGTCCAGCAACTGGTGGATCACGTGGTTTCGCCGCGCAGATTCTTCGTTCTCCTGGTCGGCATCTTCGCCGCGCTGGGTCTGATTCTGGCTTCGCTCGGCATTTATGGCGTGATCTCCTATTCGGTGACCCAGCGGACGCAGGAGATTGGCATCCGTATGGCGCTGGGCGCCACCCAGACGCAGGTGCAGATTGGCGTGATCGGGAAGACGCTGCGGTTGGCTTTGGTGGGAACCATCGCCGGAATCGTGGCATCCTTCGTCGTGGCGCGGCTGATCTCGAGTCTCTTGTTCGCGACCGTCCCCACCGACCCGATAACGTTTACGGGAATGATTCTGCTCCTTGGCGCCGTGTCCTTCATCGCGGGATATATCCCCGCGCGAAGGGCATCCCGGATCGACCCGATGATTGCGCTCCGCAACAATTGAGTCATCACGCCCCGAGGGTCTAGCTCCATCGCGAGATCGGGGGAACCGACCCTCTACAAAAAGATCCCAACAGTGATACAAGCCGCACATTGGGTGCGCGACATAGAAGTGGAGATCAGGCCGCTTGACGCGTTTCCCAGTAGTCCTCAAAGCGGCCGTTGAGATGGCAGCAGCACAGGGCGACGATGGCGTTAGCTCCCCGCACCGTCCAGAACATCCCCGATTGTTTGAGCCGGGGACCGACCACGGTCTTGCACCCAGCTTCGATCACCCCCGAGCCGACAAATAAGTGCTGGCGGCGGAGCTTGGGATAGCGCATCCGCGCGGCGTTTCTCGCGAAGTAGTCGGCCTCGATGCGAATTCTCTCGACGACTTCGGGGGTGGTGGAAACGAGGGAATGAAGGGCGCCTACCAGCTATTCGATTTTCCCCTTGTCGAGCAGGCGGCGCGGGTGGACCTTCCTCCACGCTTTCTGCTTCCCTTGGTCGTTGGGATGCAGCCGGCGCACCAATTCCACACGTGTGGGCGCGCGTGATAGAGATCGACGATCTGCATCGCGCCGGGGAAATGCTGTTCGGCCAGGTTCCAGATCCATTCGGCTCCATCGCCCATGACCACCTTCTTTTCCGCGCGGCTCCAGCCGCGCTTTCCGGCTTCCCTGTAGATGCGCCTTCCAAATTCTTCCGCTTGCACCTACAGGATGGGAACCGCTCCCCCTACTACCTTGGGTAGATCCAACTGTAGGGCCTGCTGGATCTCTTCCTGCTCGCGTGCGGCAATATTCTCTCCGGTGGCTTTGGCCGTCCGCTCCACGGCTTTCGTGGTTACCTCCAGATCGGCGAGGAGTTTCAACTGCTGGCGTCCATGGTCAAAGGGCGCCTGCTGCTCCACCACCGCCTGCATGCGGCGCACCCCAGGAGAGAACTCCGTGTTGGCGATGTCCAGTTCGGCATCGGCGGGGAATTGGCCCGCATGGCAGTGCGGGCACAAGCAGTAGGGACGCAACACTTCTACCGTGCCCACCACGGTCAGGAGAGGCTTGGAGCGCAGTTCCCGGTAAGGAGCGAGGTGGCCGCAAGGACAAGAGAGGGTCCGCTGGTCAGCGGCCGGGGGCGCGAAACGTAGCCATCGGGTCAGGCTTGCTGCCCCCGCCCGATGCATGGCCGACCGCACCACCATCTCGGTAGCTCCCAAATCCAGGCGTCCCGACTGACGCCGATCGTTGAAGATGACGCGCCACAGTTGGTCTACCTCCCGCGTCACTTCCTGGTGGACGGCTTGTGCCGCCATTTTTCATAATATAAGATGACTGTCTGCGGTTTTGGACATCCAAAAGAGTAGAGACGTGCGACTTCACTTGGAGGTGCGGTCTTGGCAGAAGCTCCTAAATACGACCTGGTCGTGATCGGCAGCGGGCCGGGCGGGTACGTGGCGGCAATTCGCGCCGGACAGTTGGGCCTGAAAACAGCGATTATTGAGAAGGACGAGAAGGTGGGGGGAACGTGCTTGCAGGTCGGCTGCATCCCCACCAAGGACCTGCTTTTGAACGCGGACGTTTTAGATTACTTCAAAAATGCCAAGGAATTCGGGATTGTGTGCAAAGAGTTTTCGCTCGACTGGCAGGCGATGCTGGCACGCAAAACCAAGGTTGTTACCAAGCTAACGAAGGGCGTGGAGTTCCTGCTCAAGAAGAACCGCGTCGAGACGATCCGAGGATTTGGGAAGTTGGCGGGTGCGGGGAGAATCAGTGTGACCGACCCCAAAGGCGCAGTGCAGGAAATCACCGCGAAGAATATCGTGTTGGCCACAGGCTCGGAAGCCCGCATGCTGCCGGGCCTCGAGCCGGACGCCAAAACCCTTCTCACCAACAAAGAGATTCTGAACCTGCCCGCGATTCCGAAATCGATGATCATCATCGGCGCGGGTGCGGTGGGCGTGGAATTCGCTTCCATCTTCCAGCGCTTTGGGACCAAGGTTACGGTGTTGGAAATGCTGCCGCGAGCCGTGCCGTTGGAAGACGAGGAGATTTCCGCCGAACTCGAAAAGGCGCTCAAGCACCAGGGCATCGCCCTCCAAACTCAGGCAAAGGTTGCCAAAGTTACGAAAACCGGGAATGGCATCGCCGTTGAGTACACCGTGGGAGACGCGAAACCGCAGACGGTGGAAGCGGAGACCTGCCTGGTGGCCGTGGGCCGCGCTCCCAACACTGCGAACATCGGCATCGAGAAAACGCGCGTAAAGCTGGAGCGCGGCTTCGTGAAGACCAACGGCTTCATGCAAACCGATGAGCCGGGCGTCTACGCCATCGGTGACATCGTCGCGGACAGCCCGCTGCTCGCCCACGTGGCCTCAATGGAAGGCATCGTGGCCGTCACCCATGCCGCCGGCAAGCACGCCGAAGCGATCAATCATCGGCAGATTCCAAATTGCACGTATACCGAGCCGGAAGTTGCCAGCGTGGGCATGACCGAGCGTCAGGCGCGCGAAGCCGGTCACAAGATAAAGATTGGAAAGTTTCCCTATGCGGCCGTAAGCAAGGCGACGATCCTGGGCGTGCGCGAAGGCTTCGTCAAGGTGGTCAGCGATGAGCGCTACGGCGAAATTCTGGGCGTGCACATCATCGGGCCGCGCGCCACGGAGACCATTGCTGAAGCGGTCATGGCCATGCGCCTGGAGGGCACTGTCGACGACATCGCGCACACCATCCACGCCCACCCCACGCTCGCGGAAGCAGTGGGCGAAGCCGCGCACGCCGCCGTGGATTGGCCAATACACATTTAGGGGTTAGGTGTCAGGGGTTAGGTGTTAGGGGCAGAAGAAAAGGGTAAAGGGTGAAGGGTAAAGTGCAAGAAACTTCACCCTTCATCCTTCACCCCTGTCACCCGTAACCTAACACCTGCTTTCCATGCTTCTCCACCTCGAACATCTCGGACTCGTGGAATACGCGTCAGCGCTTGAGCTGCAAAGGGAGCGGGTGGCGGAGCGCAAGACCGGAGCCATTCCCGATACGCTCCTCCTGCTCGAGCACCCACACGTTTACACGCTCGGCCGCAACGCCCGGCGGGAAAACATGCTGGTGTCCGCCGAGTGGCTGGCCGCGCGCGGGGCGCAGGTTTTCTCGACCGACCGCGGCGGCGACGTGACCTATCATGGCCCTGGCCAACTGGTGGGTTATCCGATTCTCGATCTCACCCGGCACCGGCGCGACATTTCCTGGTACATGCGGTCGCTGGAAGAGGTGTTCATTCGCACGGCGCGCGATTGGGGGATTGAAGCAGGACGCTCGCCCGGCGCGGCAGGCGTCTGGGTAGGGAACAACAAGTTAGTAGCAATGGGTGTGCACCTCTCGCGGTGGGTTACCTCGCACGGGTTCGCGCTAAACGTCAACACCGACCTAAGCTTTTTTGACTGGATCGTTCCCTGCGGTCTGCGCGAAAAGGGGGTGACATCCCTTGCCCAATTGCTCGGCCACGCTGTCGATATGGAAGAAGTCGCGGAGCGCGTGGTGGAGCACTTTGGGGAAGTGTTTGGGATGGAGGTAAGGGCAGTCGAAGAGTTGAATAGTCGAAGAAGTTGAAAGACGGAAATCAAAAGTCGAAGGTTGCCGGAGGGGATCTGGCTTTCTCGACTCTTCAAACTCATTGACTTGGATTTCTTGCCGGTCAATACCGAGAGGACAGAAAACGTGTTCAGCAGATGGGTAGCACTGGTCGTATGTGCACACCTTTCAATTCCTTGTACTGCTATTGGCCAAGTGCCTCAAACGACGCAACGCCAAGAGATTATCGCGACTCTCCCGGTCCTCGTCTTGGGTCATGATGGCAAGCCGTTGACCGACCTGGACCAGAACGAATTGGAGCTTTACGAGGGCAAGGAGAAACGCCCAATTGAATCCATGAGCCGAACTCCTGAGTCGCCGGCCGAAATCGGGTTCCTAATTGACATCAGCAAAAGCTCCTTGGGCCCCTTGCACACGCTGAAATGGCAGCGTGATGCCGACCCCCTCGGGGAACTATTGCTTACCGGCGACCGTGCCTTCGTTGCGACGTTTACACAGAGTGGCACACTAATGTGCCCACTCACCTCAGACCTCGGGCAAGTCAAAGCCTCATTTCACACTGTTTTCACCGCCCGCTTTCCTACCGGTTTGACTTCCTTGTTCGACGCCATTTTCTGGGCGTCCAGCGAACAATTTTCAACACCGTCCGGCCACAAGGCTCTAATCATCATTTCCGACATGGAAGACAACACAAGCCAGCACACCTTGACAGAGGCTCTCGCGACGGCTCAACGCTCAGGGATTGTCATCTATCCGATCAGCTTGCAAGTGACTAATCCGTATGGCGACAGGGTGGCCAAATCGATCGCGGGCAAAATCGGGGGCGCCCCCGATACCGATTACACGATGAACGATCTGAAAAAAACGTTTAGAAACATCCGATCCAATATCGAGAATACTTATGTTGTGGCGTATAAATCGAATTCGACCGTGCCTTCCCCCGTCAAAATTCGATGCACTCGAAAAGGAGCAAGGGTCACGGCACCTGATGAGAGATTTTGAGCACCTATTAATGGGACTAGGACAGTGAGGTGTACCGACTCCACCTGCTGCCTACTGCCGAGTGGTTTCTAAATTGTGCCGGACGATGCGGAACAGAGAGACTATGAGAGGTTCGCGACGAAACGCCTTGCCTAATTCCGGGACCCTCGAGCGCATGCTCTACTACCTCAAGCTCACGCGTGAGTCGGAGTGGCGTATTGAGAATGTGCTTTACCGCCAGGGCAAGATTGTGGGAGGCGTGTACGTGGGGCGAGGGCAGGAAGCGATTGGCGTGGGCGCGGCGCTCACCATGCGTGCAGGTGATGTGACTTTCCCTTGCCATCGCGATTTCTCCATCTTCCTGATTCGCGGTTTTTCGCTTGCCGATATCTTTGCCAATTGGCTGGCGCGGGCTGATTCGCCCAATCGGGGCCGCGACAACACGCTTCACATCGGGAGTATGAAGCTGGGTATCATCCCCATCATCTCGCCGTTGGGTGCTACTCTGCCGGTGGCTTGCGGCGTCGGGATGGTGTTGAAGCAGCGCGGTCAAGGCAACGTCGCCATGGTCCATTTCGGCGAGGGAACCACCAGCCTCGGCAATGTCCACGAAGCGATGAACTTCGCCGCCGTCTTGAAATTGCCGGTGATTTTCATCTGCAATAACAATCAATATGCCTATTCCACGCCGGTGGAAAAACAATTCGCTGTAAAGTCACTTGCCGTGCGCGGCCCGGCTTATGGCATGCCGGGTGAGAGCGTGGATGGCACCGATGTGCTTGCTGTGTACGACGCCGTGGACCGCGCCAGTGCGCGCGCGCGTGCGGGCAAAGGCCCCAGTTTTCTGGAGTGCGTCACGCTGCGAATGGCCGGCCACTCCGCACATGACGCGGCAGAATATGTGCCGGAGAAATTAAAGCAGGCATGGGCGAAGAAGGATCCCATTCTGCGGCTCCAGAAGTTATTGCTCGCCAGGAAAACTCTGGCCAGGCAGGAGATCGAAGAAATCGACAGGCGGGTCCGTGAGGAAATCGATCTTGCAATTGCCAACGCGGAGGCGCGGCCACTTCCCCGCGGCGAGGAAGCGCTGGAGGGTGTTTACTGCGGACCAGACTGCTGGTGGCGGAAACCGCCGTCGGTCGTCCGTGGTCCGTCGGCAGTAGCCGCGGACAACAGACCACGGACAAGGGAAAGATGACCCGGTAAATGTCGCGTTCAGAATTCGGAGTAGCGGGATGGCCTTGCTCACCTATTTGGAAGCTATTCGCCAGGGCCTCTGGGAAGAGATGGAGCGAGATCCCTCCGTTCTTGTCATAGGCGAAGACATCGGCGCGTATGGCGGCGCGTTCAAGGTGACGGCCGGGATGCAGGAGAAGTTCGGGGAGGATCGAGTGATCGACACGCCCATCAGCGAGTCAGCGATCGTGGGCGCGGCGATCGGCGCGGCGCTGATGGGCATGCGCCCCGTGGTGGAAATGCAGTTCATGGATTTCATTGCCAGCGGATTTGATGAGATCGTAAACATGGCGGCGAAAATGCATTATCGCTGGGGCCCGCCCGTGCCCATTGTCATTCGCGGGCCCTCGGGAGCGGGCGTGCACGGCGGCCCTTACCACTCTCAGTCGAACGAAATGTGGTTTGTGCACACGCCGGGACTGAAGGTGGTGGCCCCTGCGACTGCCTACGACGCGAAGGGGCTCATCAAAGCCGCCATCCGCGACGATAATCCCGTCATTTACTACGAACACAAATTTCTCTACCGGCGTATCAAGGAAGAAGTCCCAGAGCAGGAATATTCGGTGCCCATCGGGAAGGCTGTGGTGCGACGCCAGGGCACGGACATCGCAGTGATCACTTACGGCGCCATGGTCTGGACCGCGCTCGACGCCGCTCGGGAACTGGAGAAAGAGGGATTGTCACTGGAGGTCGTTGACCTGCGCAGCTTGCTGCCCTACGATGAAGAGACGGTATTGGCCAGCGCGCGCAAGTGCAGCAAGGTGATCCTGCTGCACGAAGATACGCGCACCGGCGGCATGGGGGGCGAACTCGCGGCCTTAATCGCGGAGAAGGCTTTCGACCATCTGGATGGCCCGATCGTCCGCGTGACCGCGCCCGACACACCGGTGCCGTTCTCACCGCCGCTGGAAGAATATTTTCTGCCCAATGCGCAAAAAGTGGCGGAAGCAGCAAGGAAATTGGCCGCATACTGAGAGGTAGATCATGCCCACCAATGTCATCATGCCCCAAATGGGGGAAAGTATCGCGGAAGGTACGATCACCAAATGGATGAAGAAAGTCGGTGAGCGCGTTGACCGCGACGAGCCACTGTTCGAGATTTCTACCGACAAGGTTGACGCGGAAATTCCCTCGCCCGCCGCAGGTGTGCTCACCCAGATTCTGGTGAAAGAAAATGAGACGGTGGCGATCAACACAGTTGTTGCCGTCGTCGATGGCGAGGGTGCAGGGGTCGCGGCTCCGCTGGCGGCAGAGGCAGCCGTCCCCCGTAAGGAAGCTCCCTCTCCGGCTCCGCCCGCCCCGTCTACCCTCGTCCCGCCGACGGCCGCTACGCCCCTAGCGTTGGAAGAACAGGAAGGCGGTGAGGGCGGGGACGTCCGCACCTCTCCTCTCGTGCGGCGCATTGCTCGTGACCATAACGTGGATTTGAGCGAAGTGAAGGGCACGGGGTTGGGCGGCCGGGTCAGCAAGAAAGACATCCTGGATTTTATCGACCAGCGCCGTGCCGGCGCGCCGCCCCAGCCCACTGCTCTCGCACCCAGCGCGCCGTCCGTGGCGCAGACAACTCCGTCGCCTGTGGCGTTCACGGGAGCAACGCAGATCGTTCCCATGACGCCCATGCGTCAGAAGATTGCCGAGCACATGGTGACGAGCAAGCACATTTCCGCGCACGTTTACACGCTGGTGGAAGTGGAAATGACGCGCGTGGTTGCCGCGCGTGAGCGCTTCAAGCAGGAATTCGAACAGCGCAATGGCATCAAACTCACCTTTACGCCTTTCTTTGTTCGCGCCTCGGTGGAAGCGATTAAAGAGTTGCCCGTCATCAATTCGTCTGTGGACGGGACCAACATTGTTTACAAGCGCGACGTGAACATCGGCATCGCCGTGGCGCTCGAAAACGGCTTGATCGTGCCGGTCATCAAGCGCGCGGACGAGAAGAATTTCCTGGGCATCGCGCGTGCTGTGCAGGATCTTGCCGACCGTGCGCGCTCGAAACGTTTGAGCGTGGATGATGTTCAGGGCGGGACCTTTACCATTACCAATCCGGGCAGTTTTGGCGGATTGTTTGGTTTGCCCATCATCCATCAGCCCCAGGTGGCGATTCTGGGAGTGGGCGTCATTGAAAAGCGTCCGGTGGTCCGCGACGACGCCATTGCCATTCGGAATATGGTCTATCTTTCCATTTCGTACGACCACCGCGTGATCGATGGAGCGGTGGCGGAACGATTCATGGGTAAGATCAAGACAATTCTGGAGAATTGGGACGAGGCGGTCCTCTAATCAAGTGATCAGATGATCGGGTGATCGGGAGAACAAAGAGCGATTGCAATTCTGTTTTCTGTTCATCCGATTACCCGATTACTGCCTATTGCGCACTGCCTACTGCCTTTTACGGTCCGGCGACGGGCACCCGATCGACCAGGCTCTCCAAGGCGTCGAGGCAAGCATTCGGGTCCACGTTGTTGCTTTGGAGACTGGGCATTAATTGGCTCAGGTTCAGAGCGAAGAAGCGTTTGCCCTCATCCTTCTGGCCGACCACGGCGTAATCCACGGCCACGGTTTGAAGCAGATCCATGCTACGGTTTTTTTCCTGCCGCCACTTCGCCAGATCTTGACGAAGAACTTCCTGAAGATATTCTCCGAAATAGAATGTCTGGTCCTGGAATTGGTCACCTGTGAAAGTGTAAACAGCAGGGACGTTGGCAGCGTCAGAGTGAGTTCCACAGGTCGTCGCATACGGTCGGTGGGCGATGCACTGCCAATTCGCGCCCTTGGTGAGCTTGCGAACTTCCACGCCCTCGAAGGGCAGTCCGTCGATTCCGTCGATGCGGCCGATCGGCGTTATGGCATCCTTGCCAAGTTCCAGAATAATGGCCACGGTGCAACAATGGCTCCCGCCGGAATACTGGCCAATAATGATATCCGGCACGCCACGGCCGGTTAGGTCGCGAGTGTAGGAGGAACGCACGCGGCTCCCCGGGACGGGGAGTCCGTGACGGCCGTTGAAGTCATACAGCGCGGACCAGGGATCTTTTGAGCCTTCGAGGGTTTCCAAATTGAAAACCGGCTGGTCTGCACGGTCGTAGATGACCAACCGGCCGGGGGCGAAAATCAACGGTGCAGGGGTGGCGCGATACAGGCCGACGCGATAGTCGCCCAAGCGAATTTCTTTGAGCCGCTCGTAACCGGCGATGTCAGGGACCTGCCCGCCAATCCCTGTGGTGTTCAGAATGAAATCTTTCGCGGAACTCGCGACGTCCTTCAGGCTGGCGGGATTCCACCTGCGTTGGACGGCAACAACGGCCAACAGCACGACGGCGGCCAGCGCCATGGAGACGATGTTCTCACCCTTCTGCATAAAAGACGGTCCGATGTCCGAAGTCCGCCATCCGAAATCGAGAGGACAGTAACAAGTAATGAGTGACAAGTAACAAGCATGAAAGAAGACCCCAAGGGATTCGATTCCCGCGCCTTTTGGACTGGTTGCTCGTGGTTTGTAACTCGCCCCTTGTCATTGGTCTTCTCGGGTGCGGCGAAAAGAGTCGAGGCGCCAGCAGTCTTCGCTTTCCTGATGGCGGAGGATGTAGGTGTTGCCATCATCCGCCCGGACCTTAAAACATTGGTATCCCACTCCATACCACTGGTCCAGAACTTCGTTGACTTCATACATTGGCGCGCCCTGCTTTCCTGGAAACGCAAAGCGCAACGGCCGTTCATCCGCCCGGAAGCCGGAATAACATTCCACTTTGAGTTCCAGGTTCATGGAAGGACTCAGGAGTCAGGAGTTAGAAGTCCGTTCCCTTCATTCTGGCTACTTACTTCTTGCTCCTGGTTGTTGCTAAACGCCGACGGGTACAATGGCGTCGCGCAGGAATTTTGCCGACTCTTCCGGGGGGGTGGGATTGATATAGAAGCCTGTGCCCCACTCGAATCCGGCCACTTTGGTGAGTTTGGGTATGATCTCCATGTGCCAGTGATAATAGTCTTGCGCGGATTCCCCAATCGGAGAAGTGTGAACAATAGAATTATAGGCGGGAAAATCCAGCACACGGTCCAAACGCGTGAGCATGTCCTTGAGCATGGGAGCGAGCAGCTCAAACTCCCGCTTTTGGGATTCCTCGAAGGCGCACTGGTGCGTTTTGGGGACGATCCACATCTCGAAGGGGAATCGTGAAGCGAAAGGAGCGATCGCCAGAAACCCATCGTTCTCAGAGATCAACCGGACTTTACTTTCGGTTTCCTGGCGGATAATGTCGCAAAAAATACAGCGCTCCTTGAAATTATAGTGCTCGCGCGCGCCGTCCACTTCCTCGGTCACGCGTTTGGGAACTACCGGCAACGCAATCAATTGTGAATGCGTGTGTTCCAGCGAAGCGCCGGCGGCGTCGCCGTGGTTCTTAAAGATGAGGATGTACTTGAAGCGGCGGTCCTTCTTTAGATCGATAATGCGGTCGCGATAGGCCCAGAGCACATCCTCCACCTGGCGAACCGGCAGGGAGGCCAAGGTCAGTTCGTGCTTGGGCGTCTCAATGATGACCTCGTGCGCGCCGATGCCATTCATCTTGTCGTAAAGGCCTTCCCCCTGTCGATTCAGCGAGCCTTCAATTCCCAAAGCGGGAAACTTGTTCGCCACCACGCGCAGCGACCAACCAGGAGTATTGCGGCTGCTGCCGTCGCTGCGATAGGCGAGAATTTCCGGCGGGGTCTTGGATTCATTGCCATAACAAAACGGACAGAAGCCCGAACCGCGAATTTGCACCTTATCACGCACAAAATCCGTTGGCCGCTTGGCCCGGTCGGTGGCGATGATGACCCAACGGCCGGTTACGGGGTCTTTTCTCAGTTCAGGCAAGGTCGTTGCTCCTTAGAAGCTGACAGCTTACAGTGACTGAAAGCAGTCGGCTGTAAGCTGTGGGCTTTCTTTCTACGCTTTGAAGGCATCCTTGATCAGCCGAACCTGGAGGCCCTCCTCGGGGTTCCATGCGACACTCGCGATGTCGAACCGGTAGCTCAGCGGTTTTCTGTGGAGGCGGCGAAGGTATTCGTTTGCGGCCTTGGCAATGCGCTTCTGTTTCGCTTTGGAAACCGCCGCCTCGGGTGGGCCGGCGTCTGCGGTCGTCCGGGTCTTCACTTCCACAAACGAAAGTACGGGACCGTCCCAACCAACCAAGTCGAGCTCCCCTGCTCCCGAGCGGGCCGAGCGATTTCGCGCCACTATCGTGTAACCAGCCTGGCGCAGGTACCAATACGCCAGGGTTTCGCCGCGCGCCCCGGTTTTCAAATGCTCCGCTTCGCTTTCGGGGGCTGGCGCCGCGTGGGTGGCAAGGCGTGCACGTTGGCGTTCCTTCCAAACCACCGATTGATACATGAGCCGCGATAGAATGCCCATGGCCTTTGCGCCTTTCCAGGGCTGGGGAATTGAGTCGAAATTCGAAATACGGCGCCGGGGTGGCGAGTCTCGGATTTCGAGTTTCTTACTTTCCCGAAGTCCCAAGTACTCAGTGCTCCACCTCCGCGATGCAGCGATCCAGCGTATCGATGGCGAAATCCGCCTGCTCGCGGTCGATCACCAGCGGCGGCATCAGCCGGACGGTGCTCTCCCCGCAACCCAGCAAGAGTACACCGAGCTCAAACGCCCGTTCGATCACCCGTTTCCGAGCCTCCGTATGGGGCTCGCGCAGATCCTGGCTCTTGACCAACTCTATGCCAATCATCAACCCGCGGCCGCGCACTTGGCCGACGATGCGATGCTTGTGCGGCCAATCCACGATTCTTCCCATGATGTATTCGCCCAAACGCGCCGCATTGGCAATGTACTTCTCTTCCAAGAGCCGGATGGTTTCCAGCGCCGCCGCGCAGGCGATGGGATTGCCTCCAAAGGTCGAGGCATGCGCCCCCGGCCCCCAATCCATCAATTCCGCGCGCGCCACCGTGACCCCCAACGGTAAGCCGGAGGCAATGCCCTTGGCCGTTATGATGATGTCGGGAACAACGCCCACGTGGTCGCACGCCCACATCTTCCCCGTCCGCCCCATGCCGGACTGAACTTCGTCAAAGATCAGCAGGATTCCGTACTTGTCGCACAGCCGTCGCAGATTGTCGAGGAAACGGGGAGGCGGAATCACGTAGCCGCCTTCACCCTGAATCGGCTCCACGACGATGGCCGCCACTTCCTCCGGCGGCACGGCGGTCTTGAACATTTGCCCGAGCAGGTCGGAGCAAACGCAATCGCAGACGCAGTCGGGCGCACGGTGACCTTGCGGGCAGCGATAAGGATTGGCATACGGCACGTGGACGACACCGGAAAGAAGAGGGCCGAACCCGCGCCGTTGAACCGCCTTGCTGGCCGTGAGCGAAAGCGCGCCGAAGGTCCGCCCGTGGAATGAGCCGAGAAAGGCAATGAATCTGTGGCGCTTGGTGTGGTAGCGCGCAATTTTCATTGCCGCTTCCATGGCTTCGGTGCCGGAATTGCCAAAAGCAACCTTCTTGGGGAACCTTCCCGGCGTTATTTGAGCCATCTTTTCCGCCAATTGCGCCAGCAAGGGGTAATAAAAATCCGTCCCCGACATATGGATCAAGGTTTCGGCCTGCTTCTGAATCACGCGGACAACATCGGGGTGACAATGCCCGGTTGAGACCACGGCAATCCCCGCGGCGAAATCCAGAAACGAGTTGCCATCCACGTCCTCGATCAATGCGCCCTGTCCGCGCTTGGCGACCAGCGGATAATCACGGGTGTAGGAAGGTGAAACGTATTGCTTGTCGAGTGCAAGAATCTTCTGAGCCTCGGGCCCGGGAAGCGACGTCGAAATGTGCGGAAGTTTGGTTTCCATCAAATCCCCCCTCTCCGCTGCTTTAGGCAGCATTGGTGCTGGTTTCGGGATCCTTCGGTGAGGAGATAGCAGAGCGGATTAATCGCCCCCAAAGAGGTTGGGCCGAGCCAATAACGGAAGACCGATTCGCAGATGCCACATAACTACTTCCGCTTCCAGCGCGCTCCAGCTTTCGTATCTTCCAGTATAACACCGGCCTTGAGCAGAATTGCTCGAATCTCATCCGAGCGGGCGTAGTTGCCACTGCGCCGGACGGCCGCGCGCTCCGCAATCAATTTTTCGATCTCTTCATCGCTCAGGGTTTTCGCCAGGGAGGCTGGAGTGTTGTTGTTACCAGTCTTTTCCTCTGGCGTCCCGGCGTCCTTCGGGTCTGTCACCTTTGCGTCGAGGCTTAGGAATTCTGTTCTCTCCTGCACGAAACCAAACTTCACCAGCTTGGCGTGGTCGTTATCGTCGAGTACGGCGAAAATCCGGTCCCAGCGTTCGAGCGTGTCCAGAAAGGCGCCGCGGTCCCCATCGCGGAATTCTCCCCGGTCCATCGCGGTGTTACCGTCTCGGACCATGTCGAAAATGGCGCCGAGCGCTTCCGCCGTGTTCAGATTGTCATCGAGCGCCGCTTCAAATTTCTGCCGAGCCTCTTGCGCGCGATTTTGCAGGGTCAAGCTTTCCCCGGCAGGGAGACTCTCCTTGGTCAGGCGGAAGTGGAAATTCCGCAGCCGGTCGATCGACTGCTGCGCCTGGTGCAGTCCGTCAAAAGTGAAATTAAGGGGCTTGCGGTAAGGCACCGAAGCCAGAAGATAGCGGACCGCCGAGGGCTTATAGCCTTTATTGATCAGGTCACGAAGGGTGTAGTAGTTGCCGAGTGATTTCGACATGCTCTCACCGTTGACAATCAGGTGCTCGGCGTGCATCCAAACCTTCACGAAAGGCTTGCCGGTGGCGGCTTCGCTTTGCGCGATTTCGTTTTCGTGATGGGGAAAGATCAGGTCGCTGCCCCCGGAGTGGATGTCAAAAGTTTCCCCCAGGTATTTCATCGACATGGCGGAGCACTCGATGTGCCAACCCGGCCGGCCCGGACCGAAGGGCGTGTCCCAAAACGGCTCGCCTTCTTTCGCAGCTTTCCATAGCACGAAGTCGCGGGCATTCTCCTTATCGTACTTGTCCGTGTCCACACGAGCGCCGTCGCGCACGCCGGAAAAGTCCACATGCGTTAATTGGCCGTAAGGCGGGAATGCGGCAACCTTAAAATAGACCGATCCCTCGCTCGGGTAAGCAAAACCTTTATCGACGAGCGTCTGGATGAGCTGCACCATTTCCGGGATGCAGTCCGTGGCGCGAACCAGAAACTCCGGCTCCTCCAGGTTCAGGAGTTGGCGATCGATGAGGAAAGCCTCGATGTACTGATCGGTATAGGCCCGGAGCGCCATCCCCGCCGCCTGGGAATTGCGGATCGTGTTGTCGTCAACGTCCGTAAGGTTAACGACGTGCCGAAGCTCGTAACCCGCATACTTTAGATAGCGGCGAAGGACATCCTGAAAGAGAAAAGTGCGGAAGTTGCCGATGTGCGCGAAGGCGTAAACCGTCGGCCCGCAGGTGTACATGCGGACGGTGTTGCCCTCAAGAGGCTTGAAATCTTCAATCTGGCGGCTCAAAGTGTTGTAAAGGCGTATGGGCATCAAGGTGAATACTTTCGTTATCCGGTCAAACCCACAATTCTATGGGCTGGCTCGACGCCAAGTCAAGAAAAGAGCAGCGAAGGAGCGAGCGAGACAAAAATGAAAAACGGAATCCTGCGGGACGTAGCGTAGGCCTCCCGCAGGGCATCCCACCCGTGCATTCCTCGCGGACACAGGACGTTCTCCCGCGCCCGCAGCCCGCCATTCCACCCTCGGATCTCGATCCTGCTTGTCACTCGGAGCTCCTCACGTGTCATCAGCGCTTTTCGGTAACTACATTTATTATCATCAACATCACGGGGTACGCACCGTAACTAGCTTATTTTTCATCAACATCACGGGGTGCCAATTTTTGTCACCATTGTTTTCAATAACATCACGGGTTATTCCTTCATTTTTGATATACATTTATTGCTGCTTGTAGCCTCGGATACAGATGCTAACTCGTTTAAATTCAATGATCGGTTTTGCCAAGATCTCGGTCATTCGTAGCTAACCCGCTTTATTTCTAGTACATCATGGGGTAGGTGCGGACCTCTCAACGTCGCCCTTGTGCCATGGCCAATCTTGGGCATGACTTCTTAACGGGCAGGATGCCAGTGCCACCCGCCGCATTCTTTGCCGGGGCCGAAAGCTCCCGTCTATGCTGTTCTGCTCTCGGGATTTTGCCTCTTTTAGTCACTCGTAACTCGCCGCTTGTCATCCGTGTTTTCCAATAACTACATTTGTTATCATCAACATCGTGGAAAGCGCCCTATAGGTCCTTTGTTTTCATCAACATCGTGGAAAGGCTATTTTCTGACATCTTTTCTCCATTTGTTTTCAACAACATCGTGGAACATCCCTTCATTTTTTCCCCCCGCGTTTTTCCGGTGCGTCGCCGAGGCAATTCTCCTAACTTATTTAATTTCATTGACATGCATTTTTTCAAGATTTCCATCGTCATCAGCTAACCCGTTTAGTTTCTAGGACATCGTGGAAGACTAGGGGATGCTGTAGGGTCGCTCCTTGTACGGCAGGTGTCCCGGCCATGACTGTCACTGGCGTGGCGGTGCCGCCATAGTGGACCAATTGTCAGCGCCAGAGCGGGCAGGATGCCCGCGCTCCCAGCACACCTGTTCCTGCTGCGTCATTTCACCCCGAGATTGACCCTCGTAACTGTAGCCTAGCACGTCGGCGACCATTCCCGCAATTGCGACCTTCAAACATCTCCCGATGGCGAAATTTTTTTGCGGAAGCACTTGAAATTGTCTGAATCCGTCGCATTTACCTCTGCCCATCGCGCTTGCCGTGCGTTAGTATTCCCTCTGCGACCTAGGCAGGGGCATCGCTTCCCCGCTTGGATGGGGATTCTCCCTGCCCATCATCTACTTGATTTGGATATCGGTCGTGGTCGCGCTCTATCCGCTTTGCCGCTGGTTTGCGGGGGTCAAGCAGCGAGGCAGCGAGGCCTGGCTGAGTTATGTTTGACCGTCGCCGTGTCAGCGGCGGGGTGGGCCTCGCCGAGGCGATGACGATCAAGATCGCGGACGGGAAGCATTTCTACGAGCTCGACTACACGCTTCCTGAGGCTTCTTGAATACCCGTCCTGATGGCAGAACCCGCGCACGTTGAAGAGCAATGCGGGCTATCTTAGGCTTTGGGGATATTTCCGCAGAACTCTGGCGATCGAAAGAGCATGACCGGATTGGGGATCTACATCGAGCAGCGCGGCGGAAAGGCGAACGTCGCCCTTGGCAACTTCAAAACGCGCTGGTAATTGATCCAGGAATTTTTGAATTACCCCTTGCCGTTCCATACCGATGATGGATTCGTAAGGACCGGTCATGCCGAGATCCGTAAGGTAAGCAGTGCCTTGGGGAAGCACTGTTTCGTCAGCGGTGGGAACGTGGGTATGAGTTCCCAGGACAGCCGTAACCTGCCCATCGAGGTACCAGCCCAAAGCTTGCTTTTCGGAAGTCGCCTCGCCGTGGAAGTCCACGATGCGAATCTTGACGTCTCCGGGAATACTGCCGAGAAGCGCATCCGCCTTTCGAAAGGGACAATCGAGGGCGGGCATGAAGACGCGGCCTTGCAGGTTGATGACGGCATAACCTATTCCCGCTGGGGTCTTCCCTACGAAAAGGCCGCGGCCAGGGGTCCCCGGGGGATAATTAGCTGGCCGCAACAAACGGCCGTTGACCTGTTCGCGGAGATAAGAATAAATCTCTTTCTTGTCCCAAATGTGATTGCCGGAAGTTAAAACGGCAATGTCCAAGTCGAGCAGTTCCTCCACCAAGGCAGGGGTAATCCCAAAACCGGCGGCGGCATTCTCCGCGTTGGCCAGGATGAGGTCGGGCTGCAACTCTTGCCGCAGTAGCGGCAGAGTCTCTTTTACAATTCGCCGGCCGGGCTGCCCGAAGATGTCACCGATAAAAAGAATTCGCATAGTGAGAGGTTATAGGTTACAGGTCACAGGTTACAGCGTATAGGTGTTGGGGAATAGGATTAAAGGTTAAAGTGTAAAGGGTAAGGGTTAAAGGATAAGCACCGAACCGCTTTAAACTTCATCCTTTACCCTTTACACTTCATCATTACCCAACATCTGGTCCCTGTAACCTGTCACCTGTAACCTATCACCTACACAGCGTCTTTCAAGATTTCGTCAAGCGCGTCCGTGCACTGCCCAACTTTCTGGTCCACTTGTTGGGTGACTTCTTCATACCGGGCCTTCAACTGATGGTACTCATCCGCCACATTGAGGGCTGCGAGCATCGCCACGCGCAAGGTATCCACGGTCCGAGTGCGCTCCGCAATCGCGCGCATCTTCGTGTCCAGGTATTGCGCGAGCTTTTGGATGTATTCCTCGTTGAGGTCCCCCCGCATGAAATACACTTGGTCGTAAATTACGACGCGGATACTCTGGGGTTCCTTTGCCATGATGCTCAGAAACCTCCTTTGCTAGAACCAGTGGCTAGTGGTTAGTTGCCCCTAGATACCCGCTAGCCACTAACCACTGCTCTCGGAGTCTGGACTTGTCAACACGTCAATCCGCTCCAGCAGTTTTTCGACGCGAGAGCGAACATCCTCGCGCTCCCGGCGCAAGGCGATCAACTCTCGTTCCAGCGCCGCCGCGGCATGGACGCGTTCCTTGGATTCCGCCTTGAGCTTTTCGATCTCCTGTTCCAGGGCGCGCTTCTCCGCCTGAGTTCGCTTGAAGAGGTCAATGGCCCGCAAGAGTTTTTCTTCCAGTCGTTCGAACTGATCGTTTGGGTCCGCCACGTGCTCCTCACTGCCGATAGTCGATGGTCGATTACCGATTGCCAACCGAAAATCGGTAATTGCTAGCTTCGCAGATGCGCTCCCAACCCTTCCAGCGCCGTGAGTAACCGTTGGCTCAATCCCCCAACCTCTTCGCTGGTCAACGTATGCGTCTGGCTCTCGAAAATGACCCGCAACAAAAGGCTGTAGTGCCGGGGAGGTATGGCGCCGCTGCGGAAACGGTCAACGGGGCGGAAGCCGCGAATCTCCTCCACCGCCAAGCCCGCGATGGCTGATGAAAGGCGGGCATACGGTAACTCGTCCGGCAGCACCAGCGAGAAGTCGCGCTCCACCGCCGGAAACCTTGAGATGAGCTGAAACTTTCGGGAGCGAAGGGGAAAACTCAGCAGGCGATCAAAATCGACTTCGGCCACCCAAACTTCCTGGCGCAACTTGTACTCACGCGCCAGATCCTGCTGGATTAACCCCAAAACCGCCAACTCGACCCCCTGAGAACTTATCCGTCCGCTAAGCCCTTGCTGGAGATAGGTGCGCTCGGTCGGTTCAAACTCCCATGCCGGCATATCGAACGCGCCAAAGATCGTCTCGAGATCACCCTTCAAATCGAAGAAGTCGAGCGGCGCTTCACTATCGAAGACCGAAGCAGGCCGGCGATGTCCTATGGCGCCGAGGGTGAGAACTTGATGTTCTTGCGGCACGCCGTTGGCGCTCATAAAGTACGTTTTACCTAGCTCGAAAAGCCTTGCGTCATTCGTGTCGCGGTCGAGGTTCCAGCGAATCGCCCTCAGCATGCTGGGCACTGACGAGGAGCGCATGGCGGACGCATCCTGGCTAAGAGGGTTGGCGAGCACAACGGGTGAAGATGCGGAAAAGCGCCCGGTCTCCGCCGGATCGACCATCGAGGACGTAATAATTTCATGAAATCCCAACCCCACCAGCAAGGATGAAATGGTCATGATCTTGTCGCGATTCGTATCCCGTTCGACGCGGGGCGGTGCGGGCCGTACCCGGGCTGGCAATCGGTCATAGCCCACGTGGCGTGCGACTTCTTCCACCAGATCCACTTCCCGCGAAACATCCACCCGGAACGATGGAACGATAACTCGCCAGCTTCCGCCATCCGCGCGTTCGACTTGAAATCCCAAGCCGCCCAGGATGCGCTCAACCGCCTCTCCTGGAATTTCCACTCCCAGGATGCGTGTGATTTCGCTCCTGCTGAGATTCAAGTCCGGGGGGGTTATAGGCCGGGGATAAACGTCGATCATTCCCTCAAGGATTTCTCCCCCCGCAATCTCCTGAATTAATGCGGCGGCGCGGTCCAAAGCCAGCGGCGCCATCTGGATGTCGGCGCCTCGCTCGAATCGGTGGGAGGCTTCCGTGTGCATCCCCTGAGACTTCGACGTGCGGCGGATTGACACCGGCTCAAACCACGCGCTTTCGAGTAGAACAACGCGGGTGGTCGTGGAAATCTCGGATTCCCCCCCGCCCATCACGCCTGCCAGAGCCACAGGTTGCGTGCCATCCGCGATGACCAGATTATCGCGGGTCAGGGTGCGGTCCACGCCGTCGAGCGTTCGCAGCGGCTCTCCAGGCTTCGCGCGCCGGACGATAATCTTATGCTGCCTTATACGCGACAAGTCGAAAGCATGCAGTGGGTGCCCCAACTCCATCAGCACATAATTCGTAATATCGGCAACGTTGTTGATGGGCCGCTGGCCCACGGATTCCAAGCGCTTCACCAGCCAGTTCGGGGAAGGTCCCACCTGTACGTTCTGCACGACGCGGCCGCAGTATCGCGCGCAGAGATCGGGATCAGAAATCTCGATCGATGCCGCTCCCTGCGCAGGTCCGCCCGACTCCCTCACCACGACTTCAACTTTTTTCAATGCCTTGCGATAGTGCGTGGCAAGCTCTCGCGCGGCCCCATAGTGGCTGAGGCAATCGGGCCGATTGGTGGTGACCTCGACGTCGAGCACCCAGTCGTCTCCCACCTGCGTCAGCGCCTCGGTGTTCAAGCCGATCATGGTGAGGTCCCGCTTGAGGTCGCGGGGGGTGCTGTCAATCTTGACAAATTCTTTAAGCCAGTTGACTGAGATCTTCATAGAAATTATGAATTATGAATTCTGAATTATGAATGTAGCGCCGACCTTTAGGTCGGCACTTACCCTCGCCACGGCGTGCTGACCTGAAGGTCAGCGCTACAAAACCCGATCAGCCGTCCCATGTTTTTTTCATACTTCATAATTCAGAATTCAGAATTGTCGCAAAAATCGTACGTCGCTCTGAAAGAAGAGCTGAATATCATTGATGTCATACTTCATCATAGCGAAGCGATCGATCCCCAATCCAAATGCCCAACCCGTGTACTTTGCCGGATCGATGCCTCCGTTGCGCAGCACCTGGGGATGGACCATTCCGCAACCCATCACTTCAATCCAGCCGCTCTCTTTGCACACCCGGCATCCTTCGCCCCCGCAAAAGATGCAACTGATGGATACCTCGCCGCTCGGCTCGGTAAAGGGGAAAAAGCTGGGCTGGAAGCGCGTTTGAACTTTTTCACCGAACAGTTTCTTGGCAAAAAAGTCGAGCGTTCCCTTCAAGTCGGCAAAGGTGATATCACTCGCGATGGCCAAGCCTTCGATTTGATGGAACATGGGTGAGTGGCTGGCATCGGGGTTGTCGTGGCGATAACACTTCCCGGGAATAATGATGTAAAGCGGCGCTCCATATTTTTCCATCGCGCGGATTTGCACGGGTGACGTGTGAGTGCGCAAGACGGTTTTGGAATCAATGTAGAGAGTATCCCAATCGTCGCGCGAAGGGTGGCTCTCCGGAATGTTCAGCGCGTCGAAGTTGTAATAGACGGATTCAATCTCCGGCCCACTCTCGATTCGAAAACCCAGATCGAGGAAAATATCCTCAATTTCGCGCTGCATCTGGGTGACAGGATGCAGTGTCCCGAGCGGCTGCCGATTGCCTGGGAGAGTGAGATCTCCAGGAACCTCGCGAGTTGGATGACTGGCAGCAGCAGAAATTGAGGTGTGCGAGGAGATTTCGCCGCCGGCCGGCGCTTGAGCCCGAAGCGGCACCTCTTTGGTCAACGCGGCGACCTCAAGCGCAGTAGATTGCTGACGGAGCAGGTTGAAGTTGCGCCCCACGAACGGTTTCAACTCCTTGGGAGAGGGTTTCAGCCACTGCTCATCGACGAATGATAAAAGGCCGTTCTTGCGCGCCAGCCAACGGTCGCGGAGTTCTTTGCAGAGCTTCTCATGCTCGGCCTTACCCGTGGCACCTCGCGAAACCAGGGAATCCCTTTCCTGGGTCATCACCGCGCGGACTTCGCCAAACAGCTCATCCACGCCCGCGGCGTCGATGACCCCAAGTTCGGCGAGCGTCTTCCGAACTTTTTCGTCGATGGTCATAGTGGTTTGTGCAGAGGCGGTTCGCCAACCGCCCCTAACAATATCTGTGCGCGCGGCGATGCGCCCCTGGCGGTGTAGCGCGGACCTGTTTTATAGGTCCGAGGCTCGTCTCCCATGGGCAAGGGAAAGCCGCGGACCTACAGAACAGGTCCGCGCTACGCTTCCTGTCAACTGCCGCCTATCGACTATTGACTATCAACTGTTGACTGTCGGCTGTTGGCTGTTAACTGCTTGCTTCACCTTACCGGCCAACTCCGTGAAAGCTATCTGATCTTTCACGGCCATCTCCGCGAGCATCTTGCGATCGAGTTCAATTCCCAGCGTTTTCAGGCCGTGAATAAACTGGCTGTAAGTGAGCTCGTGCGAGCGTGCCGCGGCGCTGATCCGAAGGATCCAAAGCCTGCGGAAATCGCGCTTTTTACGACGACGGTCGCGGAAGGCATAACGTCCAGCCTTATCCGCAGCTTCCTTCATCGAGCGGTAGAGCTTGCTTTTGGTGAGGAAATAGCCTTTGGTGAGCTTGGAAAGCTTCTTGCGATTGGCGCGGCGCACAGTGCCGCGCTTAACTCGAGGCATGGGTTTCTCCTTTAGTTGAATTTGCGGGGCAGTGAAGGCACCCTATTTGGCCTCGGTGAAGCCTTCCCGCACCCTGGAGGAACAGGTTACAGGTGACAGGGTATAGGTTACAGGGTAAAAAGCAGAGTGAGGACGCACTCTGTTTTCCCTTTAACCTATAACCTGTCACCTATAACCTCGAAACCTACCTCCCGTAGGGGAGCATGCGGAGTATTTGCGCCTCGTTCGAGGGCGATATCTCCACCGCTTTGCCCAGCCGCCGCTTCCGCTTGCTGGATTTGGACGTCAGGATGTGACGAGCAAAAGAATGGTGACGCATCACCTTGCCGCTGCCGGTAATCTTGAACCTTTTGGCAGCTCCCTTATGAGTCTTGAGCTTGAGTTTGACTTTCGTAACCTTAGCCAAATCTATCCTCCTGAAGATCCTTGCGACCCGGCGGGCTTGGCCGAGGCCGCCACTGGAACATTGGGTTTGACGGGCACTGACGGGGGAGGCCCTGCCGGGTGGCTGGCGGGAGGTCGCGGGGATGCTCCCCCGCCCTTACCCGCCGCTTTCTTAGGCGCCAGAATGGCGGTCAGGTTCGGCCCCTCGAGCCGCGGCCGCGCTTCCACCTGCCCAGCTTCTCCCACCTCTTGAATCAATCGATCGATCATATCAAAGCCCAGGTTCCGGTGCGCCATCTCGCGCCCGCGGAACATAATAGTGACCTTGACCTTGGCCCCCTCCTGGAGAAAATCCACAACCTTATTCCTCTTCGTCTCAAAATCGTGGGTCGAAGTGCGGGGCCGCATCTTGACTTCCTTCAGCCCAATTGACTTTTGATTCTTGCGCGCCTCGTGTTGCCGCTTGCTGAGCTGGTAGAGGTACTTCCCATAGTTGATGATGCGGCATACAGGAGGATTGGCGGTTGGGGCAACCTCTACCAAGTCCAATCCCTGAGTCTTGGCAAGCTTGATTGCCTCGAAGGGCGGCATGATTCCAAGTTGCGCCCCTTCTTCATCAATCACCCGGATTTCCTTGGCACGAATCCTTTCATTGACTCGAACGAATCGGTCGGCGATAAATCTTCCCTCCCAGCCCCCAGGGGGGCCCTATAAATTGCACGTTGCTTCCAAGCTTGGAGACCACCCGGTCCTAAAGCTACCGCCTAGCTTACCATTTCGCGGCCCGGGTGTCGATAAGCTGTCGGGTCCAATCTATAAACTCGGCCAGTGGGCGAGTTCCAGCGTCGCCCGTATCTCGTCGGCGAACAGACACAGTGCGGTTTTGCGCCTCGCGATCACCCACCACGAGCATGAAGGGAACCTTCTGCAATTGCGCGTCGCGAATCCGCGCATTCAGCTTCTCATTGCGATCGTCCAATTGGACACGAACGTTGGCGCGCCGAAGTTCTTCCTGAACCTCGCGGGCATAGGGGGCGTGCTTGTCGCTGATCGGAAGCACGACGGCCTGCACCGGCGCGAGCCATACCGGAAAAGCGCCTGTGTAATGCTCAATAAGGACTCCGAAGAATCGTTCAATGGACCCAAACAACGCTCGATGCACCATCACGGGAGTGTGCAGATGCCCATCCGATCCGACGTATTCCAACCCGAAGCGCCGCGGCAGGTTGAAATCAAACTGCACGGTGGTGAGCTGCCAGGGCCGGCCAATTGCGTCGACCAGCTTGACGTCAATCTTGGGGCCATAGAAAACCGCTTCACCCGGCATATACTTAAACGGAATCTCCATGCGCTTCAGGGTGTTCATGAGCGCGCCTTCCGCCAAGCTCCATTCATCCACCGTGCCCGCGTAGTGTTCGGGATTCCCCGGATCGCGGGCGGAAAGCTCCACTTGATATTGATCGAAGCCGAAAGTCTTGAGCACCAGGTGCGCAAATTCCACGCAGGCCTGAACCTCTGCTTCCAATTGGTCTGGCATACAAAAGATGTGCGCATCATCCTGAGTGAACCCACGGACCCGCAACAGCCCGTGCATCACGCCCGAGCGCTCATAACGATAAACCGTGCCGAGTTCCGCCAGACGCATCGGCAACTCGCGATAGCTGCGGGCGCGCGACTTGTAAATCAGAATGTGGCCGGGGCAATTCATGGGCTTGAGCTGATACTTGTCGTTTTCAACCTCCATCGCCCCAAACATGTTCTCACGATAAAAATTGGTGTGACCGCTTGTTTCCCACAAATGCAGGCGCATGGCATGCGGCGTGAAGACCAGATCGTATCCCCGGGCAGTCAGCTCGTCGCGCAGCCAGTCTTCAATCTCACGGCGAATGACGCCACCCTTGGGATGCCAGAAGATCAGCCCCGGTCCGGCATCGTCTTGAATGCTGAACAGGTCGAGATCTTTGCCCAGACGGCGGTGGTCACGTTTCTTGGCCTCCTCGATCTGCTGGAGAAAAGCATCCAGATCCTTCTGGCTGAAGAACGCGGTCCCATAGATGCGCTGCATGGGGTGCGAGTGCTCATCGCCTTTCCAGTGAGCTCCCGCCACGCTCAGAAGCTTGAACGCCTTGATCCGCCCGGTGGAAGGAATGTGCGGCCCCCGGCAAAAATCCAGGAACTTACCGGTTCGGTAGGCAGAAAACACGGGGTCGGCCTTTTCCTGTATCAACTGGCATTTCAGGAACTCGCCCATCTGCTCGAAGAGCTTCAATCCCTCTTCCTTGGGAAAATACACGCGCTCATTGGGCAAGTTGGCCTGAACGAGCTCCTGCATCTTCGTCTCAATCTTCTTCAGATCCTCCTCGGTGAACGGCTTTTCGCGATAGAAGTCGTAATAGAAGCCGTTCTCGGTAGGCGGCCCGATGCCGGGGTGCGCGTCCGGGAAGAGGTCGGTAACGGCGGCGGCCAGCAAATGCGCAGAGGAGTGGCGGAAAATCTCGAGCCCCTCGGCAGACGCCGGCATGATGAACTGAATGGGTCCATCCGCTTCCAGCTTGGTCGAGAGATCAACCAGCCGATCTCCGTGCTTTGCCGCCAAGGCTTCGGCGGCCAAGCGCGGGCCAATCGACCTGGCAACCTCCAAGGCGGTCGTGCCTTGGGGAAACTCTCGGGATGCGCCATCAGGAAATGTGATATGGATACTGGCCATTGGCTAGACGACTTCCTGGCTGCAAGATGCAGACTCTAACTATAACAATGATGCGAACATTGGTCAAACGCTAGAAAGGGATAGAGTTTTTTGATTCGGTGATCAAGCCGGTCCCAGAACGGGCACGGACAGGGAACGCACCGCGCGCGCGTCGTCGCTCAACAGAAAGCAGATGACGCGTGCTACGTCCTCGGTTGATACCCATTGGGAAAAATCGGCCTTGGGCATGGCGCGCCGATTCGCTTCCGTGTCCATCGTTCCCGGCAAGATGCAGTGCACATGGATATTGTAGTCTTTCAGTTCACTCGCGAGGATCTCCGTGAACTGGCGGACCGCGCCTTTTGACAGTGCATAAGCGGCAATGCCCGCGCCGCCGCCGTTTAGAATCGCTCCGCTCGAGGTGGTAATAATCCGGCCGAAGTTTTGCTGGATCATCACCGGCACTGCGGCATGTGCGGCGAGATACACCGTCCGCAGGTTCAGGTCGAACATCTGGTTCCATTTTTCCTCGCTGGTTTCGTGAATCTTCCCTGCCGCGAACCCACCGGCAAGGCAAACCAGAAAATCTACTCGCTCCCAGCGCCCGGTGACGTCTCGGACGAATCGCTCGACGGCGGCGGCCTTGGTCAAATCAGCTTTAGCGCCCCACAGTCGCTCCCGTGCCGCGCCTGCGCGACTCGCGAGCGCCGCCCAATGCTCCTCAGAGGTATACGGCACCGCGACGCGCACTCCGTCTCCAGCCAGCTCCAGAGCGACGGCAGCGCCCAAAGCGCCCGATCCGCCCGTTACTATGGCGACTCGACCTTGAAAATCCATAGAGACACCTCGCAGTTGATAGATTCCCGGGAAAGTAAAATGATAGCAGACGAAAGCAAGCCAACAGGATGAAATTAGGACGGGGGTTGGAGGCGCGCGCGACGAGGAGAGGCACGCATGAGCGGACAAACTGTCCATTGGGCCGGGTCTATTTGCCGTTTAATGGTAACATGAACAATAACCTTTTTGACTTTGACTCACCAGGGAGATACTATGGCGTGCGGAGGAGGCCAGGCCGCATGATCGGCAAGATCCTAGCCCACTACGAGATTGAAGGCTGCCTGGGTGAAGGCGGCTCGGGCGTGGTTTATCGCGGGCGCGACCTGCGCCTGGAACGGGAGGTGGCGATCAAAGTTTTGGCGGATACGCTTCGCGACGACGAACTGGCCTGGGCCCGCCTGCTGCGCGAGGCGCGCCTGGCTTCGCATCTAAACCATCCGCACATTGCCGCCATATACGACCTGGGGGAGGAGGACGGCTGCGCGTACATCGCCATGGAGTATGTTGAAGGGTTGGCGCTTGCCGACGTCATCCCCTTCGGCGGCATGCCCCACGAGCAATTTGAGCGCTACGTTGCGCAGATTGGGAGCGCGCTGGCTTTCGCCCACACTCAAGGGGTCGTTCATGGGGATCTAAAGGGATCAAATATAATTGTTACTCCAGAAGGTAATATCAAATTACTGGATTTCGGCTTGGGCCGCCGCATTCCGCGCCGCGGCATGGCCGAAGTCACAAGTTCATGCCTGCCTCTGGCGGCGGCCGGCACGACGGCAGGAACCCTGCCCTATCTCGCGCCGGAAGTCCTGCGCGGCAATCCTGCCAGCCGCCAAAGCGACGTGTGGGCGCTGGGTGTACTGCTCTACCAGATGGCCACCGGCGAGTTGCCCTTTGGCGGCGGTACGCCCTTCGAATTGAGCGTGGAAATCATGGTAGGCGTTCCGCCCAAGCTCGAACAACTGCCGGAGCCGCTCCAATCCACGCTGCGCGTTTGTCTGGAGAAGGACCCCACGGCCCGCAACCTCGACGTGGGTGAGCTCGCGAGTGCGCTCGTGGGAAAATCATGCGGGGTCAAGCCCCACTTGCCGGCAGGCCCAGCCGCAGAGCCAACCGCGGTCGTCGAGCCGCCGGCGGCGCTTCCCGCCCCACGCAGCCGGCGCAAGTGGTGGGCGGCGGGCGTGGCCATGGCGCTCGGCGTTTTGTTGCTGGCGGGCATTTACGCCCGGCACGCCTTGGTCGTGCGGCAAGCCCCCCGGCCAAGTCTCCAGTCCCAGGTGCTCAAAGCTTTCGGCGCGGGAAATCCCGGGGTGAAGGTTTGGGTTAATACGGACTCCTGGACATATCATTGCCCCGGCGCGAGATGGTACGGGAAGACCCAGGTGGGTGAGTACATGACGCAGAAACAGGCGCAGGACAAAGGCTATCATCCGGCGGCGGACCGGGCCTGCATGTGATGGATCAACTGAAACGGTCGGGTGGAGAAATACGCGTCAGGCGAAAAGAAGGAAATCAGGGAAACCGCGTGAACTAATCGCCCACGGAGGAATCCGTCGAGGAGGCGATGTCGCTCGAGTTGGCGTGGATCACACCACTCTGGTCCGTGTAGTAGTACACGCTGCCGGATTGGCCATAGTTAGTTGGATTCGCTTGCAGAGCGTACGCATTCCAGGTGTTCGTAGTGGCATTATATTCGCCAGCGCTATACACAAATGCGTACCCGCTCTTAACGCCTGCGGCAAGGGTTGAATCCAGCAACCCTGCCGCGGTCGACGATGTTGGTTGGCCGGAAGCCGGTTGGCCCAAATACGCGAGTGAAGTCGAGTAGCCCGTGCCGTATGTGGTCGAATAGGTCACCTCCCCCGTTGTGATGACACGCAAACTCTCGATGGTGGAAGCTTGATTGGCGGCAATGCGGCTGCGGAGAAAATTGGGGATGGCAATTGCGAGGATAATCAGAATGATCGCAACGACAATTAACAACTCAATGAGCGAGAAACCCCGCTGCTCATGGCGCATAGCCTGTCTTCCTTCCCGCAACGGGTCCGACGCGGAACAGATGGGACGTGTAAGGGGCTGAACCCGTCCGACCCTTCGTTAAGAGCACGTCAAATACCAACCTCTCAGGTCTGCCTGAGCCCTGAGTAGTTGAAAATAGAGACCTTCCCCACCCTGCCCTCGCGCATCGTAACACATGCGGACATGGAGTGGAATAGTCCTTGACAAAAAATGTCCGTTTTGGAAGACCTTGCCGGCACGGCAAAATCGGGCCCATCGGACACACTCTCATAGGCCAGACTCCTGACCTTATTCGAGCCCGCCAGGCGAGGGAAACGCCTAAAAGCTTCCTGCCCGTCCCATGGGCTCCCGGCCCACCGGCAAGCCTTACTGCGGGAGTTCCACCTCGGCGCCCCGGCGCTCCGCCGAAAGGTAAGCGCTATAAAGCACCGCCATTGTGTCGCGCGCCAATTCCCCACTGGAGAGCGGGGCACGGTTGGCGGCCATGCTGGCCATGAAATCCTGGAACTCTTGCGGGTAGCCATGTTGCCAGTCTTCGTCGGGCGCGGGATTGCTCCAACCCTGTTTGGTGCCGAGCTTTTCCGTCACATAAACGTCCTTCAGAATATCCTCCCGGGGATTGTAGGTTTCAATGGCGTCGATGGGATTCAGATTGCATCGGGTACGATGGTTATTGGCGAAGACTTCCAGCCAGTTGTGTACACCTCCCAGGACAAGCTCGGTGGAGAACACGTCGGCCACCGTGCCATCGTCAAACGTGACGTGCACCTGGCCGTAGTCCTCGATGTCGTCGTAAGTGGTGCGCAGGAACCCCGCGTCGCGGTAATTCGCGAGACGCGTGATTTCGTGGGTGCGGCCGGAAACGGTGGCGGGGCGGATGGGTTTGCCGTCATGCGCCTCACCCTCCACACGCTTCAGGTGGAGGATGGCCGACATCGGGTGGCAGGCCTTCCCCACCAGCGAGCCGCCGCCAGAGAATTTCCAGATGCCGTAGTAGGGTGAGTGAGAGCCGCTGTGCGATTCGTCGCCGATCATCCACAGAATCTGCCCGCCGCTTTTCTGGACGATCTCCCGTTCCTTGGCGAGGGCAGGGGCGTAAATGAAATTTTCGGCGTAGCCCATCTGCTTTCCCGATGCGCGCGCCGCGTCGAGAATGCGGTCACAGCTCGCGAGGGCTTCGCGCAGCATCACTTCCTTGCTGAAGGTGTTGCCACGAAAGTCCTCCGTCCCCGGACCGTAATAGCCCGTAAACGGCTTTTCGATAATCACGTGCTTGCCGCGCTGGAAGGCAGCCACGGCAAGCGGCTCGTGCGTCGAGCCGGGTGTGCAAAGGTCGACCACATCGACGGCATCGCACAACTCCGCAAATGTGGCAAAGGCCCCGACGCCATGTGCGCGCGCAAACGCCTCGGCCGACTCGGCCGACTTCGCGGTTACGCCGACCACCTCCACCGGAACGCCGTAGACACGCCGCAACCCTTCCCAGTGAAATCGCGCGGCAAACCGCGCTCCCACCAATCCGACTTTGATCGCACCGGCCATAAGAAACCTCGATAATGGTTTTTAGCCACGGCGCCGGAAGCCAACCTGCGTCTACCGGCGCCCAAAACGAATGGATTCTATCACCTCGTTGGGGATCCAAAGCGAAGGAATGCGAGAGCTTGCCCCTCCCCGAACCCCACACCTGCCTGCCCCTTACAAATGCCCCCCTGAAGGATGGGGAGGCGTGCCAGCTTGGTGATCAGGATCCGCTGAGGTACTCCAGGAGCGCCTTGTTGAATTCGGCGGACTTCTCGAGTTGGGGCATATGACCGCACTGTTCGATGACCACAAGTTTCGAGCCGTGGATCGCCTTGCCGAAAGCGCGGGCTTCATCGAGCGAAAAGAGGCGGTCATCCCTTCCCCACACGATCAGCGTGGGCACCGTCAGATTGCGGACCTTCTCGTTTTCAAACTGATCCTCGGCCAGGCTGCCGGCAAGAAACCTTTCGACAGTAATCCCGTCGCCTATTTTGAGGTGCCGCTGGAACTCTTGCTCTACCATTTGATCGGTGATGAGTTGTTTGTCAGAGACGATGAATTCCAGCATCTTGCGCGTCTCCTGGAGCGACCCCGGGTTGAGATTGATGGGAATGGCGCGGCGTTCGAACAGCATCATCTCGATAACCTGGCGAATGCCGGCAATCGAGGCATCGTTGAGACTCTTGGCCATGGGTGGGGGCATTTTGATGGGTCGCCATCCACCGGCGTCGGCTAGAACCAGCTTCGCCACTTTTTCCGGGTGTTGGCGGGCAAAGTCCACCGCGATCCAGCCCCCCAGCGAGTTCCCCACTAAGGTAGCTTTGGAAATATTGAGGGCTTGCATGAACAAATCCAGGAACTCCACCCAGGTTTGAATCTTGTACTCGATGGGAGGCTTGTCGGAGTTTCCGAACCCAATCTGATCGGGAACCACGACGTGATAGTGAGGTGAAAGCGCCGGAATGTTGGCGGCCCAGATGTCGGCCTCAGCGCCGAGCCCGTGGAGCAGAATAATATTCTCGCCCTCGCCAGCCTCGTAGTAATGGATGTGCTGGCCGAGAATTTCAACCACCTTCTCGGGGGGCATGGGGGGCATGGAAGGGATTTGAGCGTGCGCCCAGTCCCCCGAAACAAGAATTCCCGCGAGCCCCGCCAATACGAGGAGGCAGGTCTTTAAAGAGTACAGCTTGACACTCAGGTTGGCTGTGGCGCCTCGTGCGATCGCTGGTTTGGCGTTAATCATATGCGGGGCCTCCGTTAGTGTCTCAAGTCAGAAATTCGCTGACACAATATAGTGTGGCACGCAATCGATATCTCTTCCTACCGTTCCGTAATCACCGAATGACCTTCCAACCAGGCAAGAGGAAGGTTGCACCTCGCCGGCATTCAGAGATCATGCTCAAGCGAGGGCATGTACACGCTAGTCTAACGCGATTGTTGCGATTCACCAACATGTGGTGCCGGGCTCGCTGAACATCGTTCGCAAGTCCCGACACTTTTATGAGAGGTTCTTCCCAGGAAGGCAGGCCCGTGACGCGCGCGGGTCTATTCGTTTCTCAAGGCGGCCCAAGGGTCGGTGCGCATGGCGCGGCGCGCGGGGATATAACATGCGGCGAACGCAACGCCGGCAAGGATCGCGGCAACGCCGGCAAACGTTGCGAAGTCGTTTGGCGCAACTCCATAGAGCAAGCCAGCCACCGCGCGACCCATTCCCAGGGCGAGAGGCAGCCCTGCCAACAAACCGATCAGCGCGAGCGTCATTCCCTGGCCGACGATCAGCCGAAGGACTTCTTGCGGCGCAGCTCCGAGAGCCATGCGCATGGCGATTTCATGCGTACGGTCTTTCACCGTGTAGGCAATCACCCCGAAAAGCCCAATGGCGGCCAGCGCCAACGCGAATCCCGCAAAAGCGGCCATGAGCGTGCCGCCAAGCCTCCACCCGGTGAGGGTAACCGAGCGCAAATCGTCCATCGTCATGATGTCGAATACCGGCTGGTCGCGGTCCAGAGCGGCAACTTGCCTGCGGACGCTTGCTTCCAGGCTCTGCGGGTCGGGCGAGGTCCTGACAACCAACGCCATCGTGCTCCTCGCCTGCTGGCGCAAGGGGAAATACATTTCGGCGGGTGCGGGGACGTTCAACTCGTCTTGGATGTTGCCGACCACGGCCACCACCGTGTGCCAAGGCTGGTCTGCCAGCGGGCCGCTGAATCGCACGCGTTTCCCCAGCGGATCTTCCCCAGGCCAAAAGCGCTCGGCAAAAGCCTTGTTGATGGCAACGACCAATTGGCCCTTGGCGGAGTCCTCGCTGGTGAACTCTCGCCCTCGAAGAATGGGTATTTGCATCGTCCGGAAATAGGAATTGGTTACCGTGCGGAAATTGGCCTCCGGTTCCTGTCCCGCCGCTGGTTCCGGCCTGCCTTCAATGCGAAGGGTCGAGGTTGTATTCATCCCGCCCAACGGGAGCATGTTTGCGGCCGCGGCGCCTTGCACTCCGGGAAGATTCTGCACGCGCTCAATGAGCTGCTCATAGAAGTTCACCGTTTGCTCGCTGGAGGTGTATCTCGCATCCGGCAGGGCAATAAACATCGTCAGCAGCCGGTCAGGATTGAATCCGGGGGATACGCGTTCGAGGCGGAGGAAGCTTTTCATCATAAGCCCCGCGGTAACGAGCAAAGCCAGCGAGAGCGCCACTTCCGAGACGATCAACGTATTGCGCAGCAAGCGGTGACGCGGCCCGAATCCCGTCGAGGGCGCGCCTTCTTTCAGGGAGTCATTTACGTTCGGACGCGAAGCCCGCAATGCTGGCAGAAACCCGAAGAGGAGCCCGGTTCCCATCGAAATTACTGACGTGAACAGCAACACGGGAGTATTGATTGCGATCTTGCCCCAGCCGGGGAGCATGCGCGCGAATTCGGGTGGAATGCGGATGACTTGCACTTCCAGGCACAAAAATGCGAGCAAAACTCCCAGACCCCCGCCCAGCAATCCCAGGAGCATGCTCTCCACCAGCCATTGGCGTATCAAGCGCCGCCGCGTGGCGCCCAAAGCAGAGCGAATCGCTGTCTCGCGCTGGCGGCTGGTGGCCCGCGCCAGCAATAAATTGGAAATATTGGCGCATGCAATGGCGAGAACCAGCCCGACCGCCACCAGCAAGACAACCAGCGGCGCGCGCGCCTGCCCGACTTCGCTCTCCAGCAGCGGCATGACCTTCGCGTCACGGCCGGTGTTGGTGGCGGGATACTGCTTCGCGAGGCGGACGGCGATCGCGCTCATTTCTGCTTGCGCCTGCTGGGGATTGATTCCCGCACCCAAATGCGCGACACCGTGCAAATAGTGAGACGCGCGATTGGCTCCCGACTGTGGCGAAAAGGCGAGCGCCGCCCAGATCTGAGCGCCCGATGGGTAGTTGTAGTCCGGTCCCATCACGCCGACCACCGTGTAGTCGATTCCGTTGAGCAACACGGGCTTGCCCACGATGGAGGGGTCTGCGGCAAAGTGGTCACGCCAAAGCCCATAACTCAGCATGGCGACGTGATCCTTCCCCGGCGCGCCTTCCTCCGGCAGAAACGCGCGGCCCAGCATGGGCTCCGCCTCGACCGCCGCAAAGTAATGGGGAGTCACCAGAAATCCATGCAAGTGTTCGGGGTATTCGACGCCACCGAGGTTGGCATCCCACCAATCTTCCGCCGCGATGTGGTCGAAGACGTGGTTCTGAGCCTGCCAATCCAGGAAATTTGCCGGGGCCAGCTCGATACGGTCGAGGCTGATGTTGGGCACACGCTCCCAAAGGGCGACGAGCCGGCTGGGGTCAGGAAATCTGATAGGACGGAGAAGCAGCGCATCCACGAAGCTGAAAATATACGTATTCGCTCCGATGCCGAGCGCGAGTGTCAGCGCGGCGACGGCCGTGAAGCCGGGGTTCTTGCGGAGTTGGCGAGCACCGTAGCGGCAATCGGCGATCACCGAGTGGAGCCAATTTCCCATCCGTCTCTCGCGAACTTGCTCTTTTACCTGTTCGATACCGCCGAGCTCGATCCATGCGGCGCGTTGCGCTTCCTCGGGCGGCATGCCCGCCCGAATGTTCTCCTCCACCAGCATTTCGAGGTGGGAATGGACCTCCGCGTCGAGGTCTACTTCCACACGACGAGATAAAAAGAGATTGCGCAGAAAGCTTCGAGCTTTCACCAGGAACAGCATGCTGACCTCCTTCCTACGTTGCTTCCAGAGCTTGATTGATCGCCCAAGAAATGCGGCCCCACCGCGTGGTTTCGACTTCGAGTTGCTTCCGTCCAGCCTTGGTCAAGCGGTAGTATTTCGCCCGGCGGTTGTTTTCGGAGTCTCCCCAGAAGGAGGAAATCCAACCTTCTTCCTCCATGCGGTGGAGAGCGGGAAAGAGCGAGCCGGGCTTAACCACAAAAGTGCCGCCGGTGATTTGCTGAATTCGGCGCGAGACTCCCAATCCATGCTTCTCACCGGCAACGAGCGATTTCAAGATCAACAGATCCAAAGTCCCTTGCAAAAGAGTTGTCGGTTCAGCGCTCAAGATGCCTCTCCTATCGAGATTCTGTAGGAATGATAATGATGCACGTATAGAATGTCAATAGGAATGGAGCCTGGCGTTGGGGCATAACTTCGTCGCCGGCATAAAAGGCAATGCCGGGGCCAACCCCGATAGGTTAATGATTGGCAAGGAAGGGCCACGGACCTACATAACAGGCGCGCTACATTTGCTTTTCGGCAGCGACATTTTGTAGCCTCTAACACTGGTAGATTTCTCTTGACTTTTATAGTGTAGATCGATACAATAACGATGTGTTACTGTAGGGTAAAATCATGTTTGTGGGCAAGTCTCCCACCTTCTCGAAGCCGAGCCCATCCAACCTACGAAGTCAGCAGGGCAGAATTCCGGCGTCAGCATCCGAGGGACAGAAATCAAGGGGGCATGCAGCGGATGGAAGATTGCAGCCGGCGGCGGATTTACGATTGCCGATTGTCGAATGCCGATTTGCGAAATTGCCCCATCCGCGGCGGCTCACCAACACACGGACCGAGGCCCGAAAGTGGGCGCTGACCCTAAGAGATGTCAAAAACGAAGGAACCTCCGGGGATGTGTATGAAAACAAAAGAAAGGGGACAAAATGTCTAGTGACAAATCCGGCTTCTTACACCAAAATGCACCCATCTCACGCTAATCGACAGCAATCTGTTGGGCTCCTTGGCCCAACATACACAAGTTACGCGATAAAGAGGGACGGTAGAAGGTAGGCGTAGGAGAACGGCAGGTGCTAGGTGCCGGGTGTCAGGATCGACGATGGACGATTTGCGATTGCTGGAGGCCGAATGCTGACTGCTGACTGGCCACTATCCACTGTCCACTCACCACTGCCCCTTGGCGGCTCTCCACGATGTGCTAGAAACAAAAAGGGCTAACGATGAATTGGAAAAGTCTTGCAAAAACCTATATTTTTGAAAATACAGCAGTTAGTCGATACCCAACTGCCAGGGGTTATGAAAAAAAAAGGGATGAAAAATGAGGGTAAACTCCATTAAGTTATTGAAAACACATGTAGAAAAAATGCCCGTTTTCCGTCTCTCCACGATGTTGATGAAAATAAAGGGAGTTATTGGAGAGCAGTGGCGAGTTGTTGGCGGCTAGAGGTAGTGGTGAGTGGCGAGCGGGCAGGGCTGCGAGGGACAGTGGCGAGGGATAAGAAGGAGAGTCGGAAGTCCGAGGTCCGAGGGGCGGGCAGGGCCGACGACCTACTCCTCGCGTGACGCACTACCCCGCTTCGGTTATCGACAGTGCCGCGTGAGAAGATGAATCAATTTGCTGACTTCAAGAATCGCAAATCTCAAACTTACCCACCACCAAATCTGGAAGTGCCAAGATCTGACCTATGGGAGTATGATGTTGGAGTGATGCAACATCCTGAGGAATGCCCGCGCGCTTGAGTCGCGGTGGCGCCCCAGGTGAAAGAAGGAATTGTGGCTGAAGAAAGACTGAAAATCGCAGTATTCATTGATTTTGACAACATCCAAATTGGCGTCAAGGAGACGCTGGGGAAAGACTTTGATGTCTCCATCGTTCTTGAGGCACTCAAGGAGCGGGGCGAGGTGGTGAGCAAGGTCGCTTATGGCGATTGGCCGCGCGCCAGCGAGTATAGCCGCGAGATGACGCAGCACGCCATCCACATGGTGCAACGCAGCGTAACGCCCCGCGGCGACAAGAACGGGGCGGACATCAACTTGGCGCTCGACGCGCTGGAAATGGCTTTTACCCACAACCACATTAATACCTTTGTGATTGTCGGCGGCGACAGCGACTTCATCGCGCTGGTGGAAAAGCTGAAACAATATGACAAGCGCGTGTTCGTTGTCGGCGGGCGCCAGTTTACCAGCGGGATCTTGCAGCGAAACTGCCACGAGTTTATTTCTTACGAAAACCTGCTGAAAACCGGCGGCGACAGCGCGCGCACCCCGCGCACCCAGCGCACTGCGGCGCGCAGCGCGGAGGGGCGGTCGCTCTCCACCGCGATGCCGAACATCCAGCGCGCGTTGCAGATCCTGGCCGAACGCGAAGTTGCCCCACAACTCGGTCTGCTGAAGAGCACCCTGCTGCAACTGGATGCCACCTTCAGCGAGCGTGACTTCGGCGCCGGCTCGTTTCTGGAATTCATCCAGAAGCTCCGCAAGGCGGGTCTGGTGGAAATGCGCCGGACTGATCGTGGTTATCTTGTCGAAGTGCTGGAGGGTGAGGCCGCTCGCGAGACTCCTGCGGAGCCGGCAGTGGAAGCTCCCGCGGTGGAGGCAGAACCGGTGGCGGCGGAAGCTCCAGCCAGCGAAGCTCCGGCTGCGGTGCCTCCTGCCACCGCGCCACCTGCTCCCGCGCCAATGGCGCCGGTGCCTGTGCCCCCGCCCGCGAGCTTGGAAGATTCCCTAGCCGCGTTGCGACAAGCATTGCCCGGCCATTTTGAGAAGGCCCCCAACCGCCCGGTCTATCTACGCCAGATTCGGCAGCTCTTGCGCGCGGCCGGGACATCCGTTGATGAGCGCTCAGGTTTTCGTGGTCTGCTGGATCTCCTCCACCAGGCGCAGCGCGAAGGCTGGCTGCGCCTGCATCGCGATCGCAAGGGGGTTTGGCGAGTCTTCCCCGCCGGTCCCGCTCCCGCAGTAACTCCTGCCACCTCGGCAGAAGTTGAGGTTGCCGTTGAGGCGCCGCCGGAGCTTGAGCCGGGACTCGAACCAGAGCTTGGGCCGGAGCTTGAACCAGACCTAATTATGCCTGTCGAAACCGACGTAAACTGGGAGGCGGAGGCGATACTTGAGGACATAGCCGAGCCTGCGGAGCCGCCACCGGCACCCGCCGTGGTTGAGGAACCAGTGCTTGTGGAACCCGCTCCTCATCCCAAACCGCGCAAGCCGCGTGCCCCCAAGGCAGGGGCAAAGAGCGGCAAGCGCAAGCCCTCCACACGGCGAAAAGCCAAACCACCCGCGGAAGCCAAGGAAGAGTAAGGGGAATCGGGTCATCTGGTCTTCTCACGGCTGTCTCTGGTCAGGTGTCCGCCAACGACGCCTTCGATCTCCTCGCGTGATCTGAGCGGACCGGAGACAACTGACCGCAGGTCAATGTGCCGTTATCACCGCTCACCCATTTCCAGCACGGCGATGGTGTCAAAGTCGTCGCGGGCGCTGGCAGGAATCTGGAGGAGCGAACCGCCTGCCGATTCGGTGACGTCTCCGCGGCTTCCATCTTTCAAGAAGCGCACCGACTGCACCTTACCGGGCAACGGCGGGAGCGCCAGCGAGGAATCCCGCCAATCCAGAATGTGAACGTAAACCTTGTTCCCCTTCTGGGTCGTCACGCCCCAAGGCCGTGGAGTAATGGGCCCGCCGCGCGTGCCGTAAATCGATTCGCCATAGCGTGTGAGCCACTGGCCCATTTCCCGCAGGCGCGTCTGGAATTCCGGCTGAATTTTCCCATTGGGCATGGGTCCAACATTTAAGAGGAAATTCGCGTTGTGGCCCGCCGCCTGCACAAGGTACTGAATGAGTTGGCGTGTGCTTTTGTAGTGGGAATCCCCAATGTTGAAGCCCCAGGCATTGTTCATCGTCTCGCAGGTTTCGAGAGGCAGTTGATGGCTGATCACCGCGGTCAGATCACCAGCACGCCGGCGCCGTGGATTCTACTACTTTTGAGGTTTTGTAAGGCGTGATTTGCCTCGGGAAGCTGGAAAGGTTCAATCTGGATGCGCAGGGGAACTTCCGCGGCGAGACGGAGCAGGGAGCGCACATCCTCACGCGTGCTGTTCGCCACGCTGCGCAGGATGCGCTCATGATAGAGGAGTTGATAATCCATTTCGGGTAGGGAGGACATGGTGATGCCCGCCAGCGCCAGCGTCCCACCTTTGCGAAGCGCGCGCAACGCCTGGGGAACAAGCCCGCCCGCCGGGGCGAAAATGATGGCCGCATCGAGCGGCGCCGGAGGGGGCTCACCCGCCGTGCCCGTCCACACGGCACCAAGCTGTCGCGCCAGTTGACGGTGCGATTCCGCTCGCGTGAAGACACAGACTTCGCAGCCCCGGTGGCGCGCAATCTGGATAACGATATGCGCCGAAGCGCCAAAACCATAAAGGCCCAATCGCTCGCCAGGCTGGAGGTTCGAGAGCTTCAGCGCGCGGTAGCCGATGACGCCGGCACAGAGCAAAGGCGCAGCCTCCAAGTCCGAATAACTCGCGGGGAGAGCATAGGCAAAGGCGGCGGGAGCCACCATCGCTTCCGCATAGCCGCCATCGGCATGAAAGCCCGTGAACTGCGCCCGCCCGCACAGGTTCTCCAGGCCTTTGCGGCAGTACACGCACTCCCCGCACGTCGAATTGAGCCACGGAACCCCCACGCGGTCGCCGTGGCGAAAATCGTTCACGCCTGCTCCGAGAGCGTCCACCGTCCCGACGATTTGATGACCGGGTACTACCGGAAGCTTGGGAAGCGGCAAATCTCCTTCCACGACGTGCAGGTCCGTATGACAAACGCCGCAGGCTCGCACGCGCACGCGGATTTCCCCAGGGGCAGGCTCTGGCATGGGAAGCTCGGTGAGCCGTAGAGGGTTCTCCACAGCCGGGCGTGGTTTTTCCAGAAGCATGGCGCGCATGGTCAATCCCGAGTTTATCGAAGACGGTGCGGGGTCGCAAGCGAGGGGCTGTTCCCCTGATCCGCACGTAATTTTGAGAAAGGGCGAAAAAAATCTTTCTGGGCGTGCATTTTTTCCTTGACATGTTATAGATTATATATCTACAATATTTCTATGCCTGCACGCATCCCCACGC